>JANNDD010000058.1:0-10660 GCA_031387365.1 Armatimonas sp.
ATACACCCAGCGGAGCGGCTTTACGCTCATCGAACTTTTGGTTGTTATCGCCATTATCGCCATCCTTTCGGCGATTCTCTTTCCGGTCTTTGCACAAGCCCGAGAGAAAGCACGCTCCATCTCCTGCTTGTCCAACATGAAGCAGCTCGGAACCGCCTTCATGATGTACACCCAGGACTATGATGAGACCTTCCCCATAGGTGTTCAGGAAGACTGGAACAATGGCTGGCCCACGACCGTGCAGCCCTATGTCAAGAGCCTCGGGGTCTTCCGGTGCCCCGATGATGGTGACCTCACCCAGCCCGACTGGACCGCAGGCTGGGCGGGAGTGCCTATCTCCTACGCGACCAATGGCTACCAGAACTGGAACGGCTCGACTTGGTCGGTCTTTGGCCTGATTGGGATCTCACAGGCCTGGATGGGTAGCGGCGCAGCAGCCCGCACCATGGCGGTCGTGAACAAGCCCAGCGAGACGATTCTGCTGGCCGAGAAGCACAACCACGATGTCATGAAACTGGGCAGCGATGGAAACCTCTCGGGCTGGGGCGCGGGAAATACGCTCACCGGGGTCAACTGGTGGGACTGGGACGCACCAGGCGAGCTGCCCGATGGAACCCGCGCACTGACCGCCGCCTATCCTAATGGGCGCAATGGTGCGGTCACCGCCAAGCACAACGAGCGGGGCAACTTTGTCTTTGCCGATGGCCACGCCAAGTCCATGATTCCCTACACCACTAATCCTGACCCGATCAACCAGCCCGCCGATAATATGTGGGACGCTGGTCGAAGCTAAGAGGAACCCAAGATGAAACACACCACTCTATGTCTGGCCGTGCTCGTGCTAGCGAGCACGGCGCTCGTCGCTGGTTGTGGCAACAAGGCAAGCGACGCTCCCAAGACTGCCGAGGCGGTCAAGGAGTTCAAGGGCGGGCCACCCCCACCCGCCGCAATGGCAAAGATTCGCGAGCAGATGATGCATAACAAAAACCACCCCCCTGGAGTCCCTGCCCGCTCATGACGACCTCTCCAGCCTCTCGTCTTCTCCATCCTCCAGAGCCGCGCTGGCCCGCTGTCGTGGCTCTGGTGGCAGTGGCAGGGCTTCATCTCGCCCTGCCCAGAGAGCTTGCCATCGGCCCACCATGGCTCTTGCCAACACTCGTGGCCCTACTCCTTGTCCCCACCATCCTGACCCTCCGCCTCAAGCGCCACCGGATCAACCGATTCTTTGGGTTTCTCTCCCTCGCCGTTGTGACCCTAGCAGAGGTCTGGTCGCTGAGCCTGCTGGTGCTCTCTCTGCCACACCACACGCTCTCACCAGGACATCTTCTCAAAGCGGCAGGAGCCCTCTGGATCACCAATGTACTCGTCTTTGCACTCTGGTACTGGCGGCTCGATGCGGGTGGGCCACACCTGCGCGACACGCGGGAGCACCATCATTCGGGAGCCTTTCTCTTTCCCCAGCTCGGACTGGAGAGCCACGAGGGATGGAAGCCACACTTCGTGGACTATCTGTTTCTGTCCTTTAACCACAGTACGGCTCTCTCACCTACCGACACCGCCATTCTCTCACGCTGGGCAAAATGGCTCATCATGCTCCAGGCAAGTATTTCCCTCACTACCATAGCCCTTCTCGCGGCAAGGGCCATTAACATCCTCTAAGATTCTTTTCATCACCCTTTTTAATTGAGCATATTATGTTTCTAGATGGAACTTATTACCTGATTAATACCGCATTAGATTCATCCACGATGTGCTAAATAGATCATGGAGAAAACAAAAATGAAAAAACCAACGATTCAAAGAAAAACATACCACTCAGGATTTACGTTAATTGAGGTTTTTTTCGTGATTATAATTATCATGATATTTGTGGCGATCCTGTTTCCTACCTTCCTGGCGATCAAGTAAGAAATTATTATGCCTGAAGAGATCGAAGTTCCACTCGAAAGTATCCACGAGAAGCTCTCCGAGCTACACCACGAAGCCGAAGGGGGAAACTGGACGCGCTACATCGCCCTCTCCACTGCCGTACTTGCTGTCCTAGCCGCCGTCGGCTCGCTCCAGGCTGGAAAGTACATCAACGAAGCGATCCTAGAAAAGAACGACCAGATCGCCCACACAACCAAGGCGTCGGACCAGTGGAGCTACTACCAGGCCAAAGGGATCAAGGCCCTGATTGTTGGCAAAGACAATCCCAGCGAGGCCAAGCGCTACAAGCAAGAGCAAGAGGAGATCCAGAAGAAGGCCCAGGAGCTTGAAAAAGACGCTGAGCACGACGGTGCAACAGCCGCTTCCTACGTCACTCGCCACGAGCACTTCGCTCTCTCGGTCAGCCTGTTTCAGATCGCCATCGCCCTCTCTGCCATTGCTGCCCTCATGCGCCAGCGCACGCTCTGGCTCGTCAGCCTAGGCGCGGGTGTGGTCGGTGTAGCGCTCCTGTTCTATGGAGCTACGCGCTAAGAAAGAGAAGAGTGTTTTATGCGACTTCAGGGAAAAACGGCGCTCATCACGGGTGCCTCCAGCGGGATTGGGAAAGCAATCGCAATACGTTTTGGTGCGGAGGGAGCTCATGTCATTGTCAACTTCCTCGACCGAGGCAACAATAAAGCGGATGCCCAGGCAGTGGTTGAAACGATCACAGGAGCAGGGGGGAGTGCTCTCGCGATTGCGGCGGATGTCACGGATCGCGGCGCAGTCGAGGCGATGGTCGCGCAGCTCGTGGCGATCTATGGACGGCTCGATATTCTGGTCAACAACGCGGGTATCGAGATCAAGAAGCCCTTTTTGGAGATCACCGAGGACGAGTGGCTAAAGGTTATTGCGGTAAATCTCACGGGCGTTTTTCACGTCACCCAAGCGGCGGTGCGGGTCATGGCGGGGCAAGAGCCACTCCCAGAGCGTGAGGCACGCGGCAAGATTGTCAATATCTCCTCGACCCACGAGGACATCTCGTTTCCCGGCTACACAGCCTACTGCGCCAGCAAGGGCGGCCTGCGGATGTTCACACGAAATCTCTGCGTGGAGCTCTCCCCGATGAAGATCACGATCAATAACATCGCGCCCGGTGCTATCGCCACTCCCATCAACCAGTCGGTGCTTGCCAGTAAGCTAGCCGTCCGCAATACGATTCGGGAGATTCCCTGGGGGCGTTGGGGAACGCCGGAAGAAGTCGCCTCGACAGCGGTCTTTCTCGTCGGCGATGAGTCCGACTACCTGACCGGCTCGACCATCTATCAAGACGGTGGCCTCGCGCAGCAAGTCACCCAGTACTAGAGACAGTTCAACACCTCGACTCAGGAAACCAATAACATAATGAAGTGGCTCACTTTTCTGGCCGTCACACTTGTGGTCGCACCCGCTTTTGCACAGACTCCGCCGCCGCCACCTGATGCGGTCGCGGCTCCTACCGGCTCACAGCCAGCGAGTAATAACAATCGCTATCTATTGTTGCCGGACATCTCCTTTATCAGTGATGCACGAGGGCTTTTCACCAGCGATAAGACCAACCCGAACCGCAACAAATTTCTCTTGGACTCCGGCGAGCTGGCGATTCAGAGCTTTGTCTATCCGGGCATTAAGCAAGATGCTTTTATAGTCTTTGGCAACGGCGAGGCCAGAATAGAGGAAGGCTATGTGACGGTGCAAGACCTGCACTTTGCCAAGCTGCCCCTCTCGGCGACGGTCGGACGGCGTAAGGCTCCGTTTGGCCGCGTCAATCAGCTTCATCCGCACTCCTGGGCCTACATTGAGCCACCCACCGTGCTAAAGAATCTCGTCGCAGAAGAGAGCCTGACAGGCGATGGAGCGTATCTCTCGTATCTGTTTCCCACGAAGTTCTTCCTCCAGCTCGATGCAGGCTACTTCGGCCAGCCAACGCCTACTGAAGATGGCACCGCCCCCGAGAGCGGTGCGGGCTTCCGTGACACCTTCAGTACCCTACGCCTCTGGGGATCACAGCGGATGAGCGGCGGCGATCTGGAGCTAGGCGCTTCGGATGCCCAGGGCAAGGGAGTCGGCTATGGTGGTTTCTCCCCACAGAACACGCTCCACGGTCTGGATCTTACCTACCGTACGACGGCTACTGACAGCCAGCGCACTCTCGTAAGAAGTGAGTGGCTCTCCCACGAGCAAAAAGGTAGCGGCACGACCCGAAGAGCCGAAGGCTACTACGTCTCGGTAGACAAGCGCTCAGGGCCTTTTCGCTCGCTGGGGGTGCGCTACGACAACAGTGGCTCGCCGTGGGCCGTGGGGCGAGAGAAGTCCTTTTCGCTGATCCAGACCCACCAGCTCACCGAGCAGACCTACTTTCGCCTGCAAGCCACCCACGGCGACCGCCCCGGTCAAAAGGGCTTCAACGAGCTTCGCCTTCAGTGGGTCTGGGGAGTCGGGCCGCACACACACAACCTGGAATAACAAAGGAAATCAAAATGGAAGTTATCACTACCACCCCGGAGCTCGCCGCCATCACCCGCGAGCTGGTCGGAAATTTAGCCAATGTCACTTCGCTTGCCAAGTCGGAGACCAACTACCATCAAGTGGATGCCAAGCCCAGTGATGTGGTGCGAGTGGCCCGTGCCGATGTCTTTATGCGCTGCGGAATGGACCTGGACATGTGGGCTGATGCCCTTCTTGCCTCGGCTCGCAATGCAAAAGTGCAGCGCGGCGCGGTAGGCTACGTGGACGCGTCGGCGCGGGTTCGCAAGCTGGAAGTGCCCACTGGCGGCATCAATGGCGCGTCGGGCGATGTTCATTCGGCGGGCAATCCCCACTACTGGTTCGATCCCAAAGATGCCGTGGTGGTTGCCTATGAGATTCTGCTGGCGCTCTTAGCTGTTGATAAAGCCCACGCGACGGCCTACAACGCCAACTACAAGCGCTTCAGCGACGAGATCAGCTCACGTATGGCGGGTTGGGAGCGCACGCTGGCTCCGTTTAAGGGCCAAGGCTTTGTGGCCTACCACGATGAGTGGATCTACTTTGCCACCCGCTTTGGCCTGACCCCGTTCGGTTTTCTGGAACCTAAGCCCGGAATCCCGCCGTCGGGCGGCCATGTGACGGATCTGATCCAGCGCATGAAAGCCAGCAAAGTCCGCGCCGTGGTCATGGGCTCGATCTACTCCACCAAGTACGCCGACTTGGTCGCCAAGGAGGCGGGCGGGAAAGTCGCCGTGGTGCCGTACTCTGTCGGAGGCATGGGGACACGGAACTATTTCGACTACATCAACGCCATTGTGGAGGGCTTCGCGAAAGCGCTGCGCTAAGCTATGGAAAACACGCCGCTGATTACGTTTGACGATGCCACGCTAGGCTACGGGCGGCGCGTGGTGCTGCCCTCGCTCTCCTTCGGGCTGAGTGAGGGCGGCTACCTGGGGATTGTTGGTCCGAATGGGGCGGGCAAGACCACGCTGCTCAAGGCAATTCTCGGGATTCTTGCACCGCTCTCGGGGAAGGCGATCCACCACCGAAAGCTCACGTTTGGCTATGTCCCGCAGGCGCAGACCACCGATGATCTCTTTCCCATCACAGTTCAAGAGATCGTGGTGATGGGCCGCTACCGCCGCGTGGGGCTGCTCAAAAATCCAGGCAGCGAGGACAGGCAGCGAGCGGAGAGTGCGCTGGAGCAGGTGGGCTTGCCGCACCTGAGCACTCGCCTCTTTCGGGAGCTCTCAGGTGGACAGAAACAGCGCGTCTTAATGGCCCGTGCGTTGGTCTCGGAGCCGGATGTACTGGTGCTGGATGAGCCCACAAGCGCAATGGATATCGCCGCCGAGTCTGCGACTATGGAGCTGATCGAGCGGATTCACCAGCAGAGCCTCCTTCTGGTTGTTTTAGTCTCGCACAGCCTCAATATTGTCGCCAATCACGCCCGTACTGTGGCCATACTTGGTGGGACACACTTCCAGATCGGCCCCGTTGAAAAGATTGTCCAGCCCGAGACCCTGCGCGAACTCTTCAACTACGATTTTAAAATTCTTGAAGTAGACGGTCGGAGGTTGGTGCTTTGAAAAGGCTCTTTACTTTGTTTCTGGCGAGCTTGGCCCTTGTCCCTGCATGCGTCCAAGCACAAGCGCCCCCACCGCCGCCCCCTGAGGCACTGGCCCTTGAGGCGACTCCGACTCCCAGCACACCCACTGTATCAGCGTCTGAGGAGCACGAGCACGACGAAGCCCTCCCCGATGACCTCAAGCACGCCTCTGTGGCGAAAGTCTTTGGGCTGGACTTTATGCAGCGGGCACTGATCGCCGGGCTTGCCATCGGGCTGGTCGGGGCCTATCTCGGGGTTTTTGTAGTGCTGCGGCGCGTGGTCTTTGTGGGTATGGCCTTAGCCCAATTCTCCTCTGCGGGCGTCGCGCTGGGGCTCTTGCTCGGCCTTGCGCCGCTGCTTGGCTCGATTGGGATGATGCTCGTCGGAGTCTTCTTGCTCTCCCTGCGCTGGTCGCCACGGAAAGTCCGGCAAGACACCGTGATTGGCCTGGGCTACGTGCTCGCCTCCGCAGTGACCATTCTCCTGTTGGCGAAAAACCCACGCGGCGAGACCCAGCTTCTGGATATGCTCTCCGGCAATATCATCACGGTGACGGCAGCCGATACGCTGCTGACCATTGGTGCGCTGGCCGTAGTCTTTGTCTTGCACCGCCTCTTTGCCAAGGAGCTACTCTTTATCTCGTTTGACCCCGATACGGCGCAGGCAGCGGACTACAACACACGGCTCTGGGAGACGCTTCTGACCCTGAGCATTGGCATCGCGATCGCGTTCTCGATCCACGCAGTGGGCATCTTACTGACGTTTGGTACATTGGTCATCCCTGCTGTGAGTGCACTGCTTCTCACCCGGCGCATCAGCCATACCTTCACCCTGGCAGCACTCTTTGGAGCGGTTCCTATCCCTATAGGCCTGTATTTCTCGTTTATCTGGGATCTCTCGCCCGGTGCCCTGATTGTGGCGATTAGTACCGTATTACTAGTGGCCAGCGGGCTACTCTCACGACTACGTCACTAGTATGAAGATAATTCTCGCCCCTCTTTCTCTGCTACTGCTAGCCCCCCACGCCTTCGCCGACACAAAGCTTGTCGCAGAGATCACCACAGGCACGGACACATCCAAGCGGACGATCACCGTTCAGTTCCACGGCAACAAAGATCGCCGCGATGCCAGCAATGGAAGCATTGTCCTGATGGATCGTGATGCCAAGAAGGTCTGGGTGCTCAACCCCACTGACAATACCTACTGAGTGGAGCACCTCATTTCGGGAGTACCTCAGCCCAACTCTTAGCGTGGTTGGCGCACAACGCCAGCCTCTCATTCCCCATGCCTCCTTCAAGCTAGAGACCGTCAAAGAGGGTGCTCCTGACAAGGCTCCCTCTCCCGCCGCTGTTGCCCCTACCGATAGTACCCAGTGGTCTCTCAAAGGGCTGTTCTGGCTCCAGCCCTCCACACCAGGTGACGGAGGCATGGGCCGTGGTGGTGGAGGCGGTTTTCCCGGAGGCGGCAGTGGCTTCCCTGGCGGGGGGGATTTCCCTCGTCGTGGCGGCGGTGCGCCCTCGAGGCCTCTGATGCAGCTCAGCCCTGCTGGGCAGCTTTGGATGGCTTCCTGGAACTCGCAGACCGATCTTCCCGAGAAGGCGCTCCACAACCTGACGATTCTCATCACTGAGGAGCTTCTCCCCCAACAGAGCCCGCTACGGCAGGCATGGCAGGACGAGTTCAATCGGAAGAAAGCGCTCCCTCTCGCCGCAACGATTACGTCAATGTCGGGCAGTCCCACACTGCCCCCAACAGACAGTGGAGCGAGCGCACCGCTCCCTCAGCCACTTCCAGGAGCAGCGCCTCAAGGGGCGGCTCACTTCCACGCTAACACCCTAGACCGTTTCGCCCAGTCCACACATCACTCGTTGGGTTGGGTAGACTGGGCAGCCAATAATACCAAAGTATCGTTCCTTTTCGGATACAGATTCCGGCGGGTTAGGCAGCCTGCTCTCTGGCCTTCTTGGCAAGAGCAATTCCCCGTTTGATGCGTCGGCTATGATCCAGCCTCCTCACGGCGTCGAGATCACGAGATATTTGATCTAGCCCTTGGTCAAGGCCTGTGAACTCCCTGGGCCGATTCAAGATGTGAGATTCTCGATCCAGCACTTGAGCGAGACTTGTCAACTCCCTGGCCGGACTCAGGATACGGAGCTTGACATCGCGTTTTTGAAGATCAGACATGATCTCGGCAAAACCGGGAAGCGAATTACTCAAACGAGCCACATCATAGACGACGAGGGTGTCTCCGGCTTGGAGATTCCCCAGAACTTGGGTCAAGCCCGTCCGATCAGCCAGAGTGAGCATACCAGAACTGAACTCCTCAAACACACTGTCACAGCCAGCAGCTAAAAGTGCAGCCCTTTGCTTTGCAAGATTTGCGTCCTCTTGTGTTGAATCTTGAAGTCTAGATGCGGTGCGGGCGTAGCCGATGAGTGTTCCCATAAAGCGATCCTAGTCAAAACGACAAGGTTCGTCAACGAGAAGCGGAGCCTCAGAGTTCCGCTGGCCGTGCGGGCTCCAGAAGCGCCAGCAGATCCTCGCGCTGGATCAGAACCTTCCGCAGCCCCGCCACTCGGAACGCCTTGAGTTTGCCCGAGCGGATGTAGGAGCGGATTGAGGAGGTCGAGAGTTGGAGATAGCTTGCTGCCTGCTCCACCGTCAGGAGCGGCATCCCTTCGGGATTATCTGTCATGAGTGCAGTATACGCTAGGCCTTCCACAGCGAGGTCAACCGATGACACAGAAGTCAGCGGATGACTCGAAACGTCAGGTTGATCCGGGGCTCAAGCGAGCGAGCCGACTTGGGAAGCTGGTGGAGCCAGAAGTGCTGGGTTGTCCCCGCCATGATCAGAAGGCTCCCCGCCGTGAGATCCAGAGCGACTCTCTGCTCCTTGTGGCTCTTGTGCTTAAAGTGAAAACGCCGCGTCGCTCCTAAGTTGACCGACGCGATAACGGGGTTCTCACCCAGCTCCTTCTCATCATCAGAGTGCCAACCCATGCTGTCGCGCTCCGTTCGGTAGTAGTTGAGCAGAACACTGTTGAAGACCACGCCCGCCACAGGCTCGATCCGCTCCTTTATCGCCAGAAGCTCAGCAGTCCAGGCTTGCGGCTGCATCGTCATCCCCGAGTAGGTGTAGCTGCAACCGGGGTCGCCATGCCATGCCGTGAGCCGGGGCTGATCTACCCAACGACCAAAGAGCCGAATCTGGTCTTGCCGCCACGGGATTGTCTGGGTCAGCTCGGCAAGAAGCCTGGTCGCTTCGGGCTCGTTAAAGAAATCTGGGTAGAAGCGCACATCGGCATCGGGCATATCGAGTACAGAGCCTTCCCTACCAAGTGCATCGTCGTCCATACCAGCAGTATACGCCCCGGTTGATGGTTGGAAGAGGGGAGCCACTCGCCCACACCACGAGAGAATTATCGGCTCTTGACCCTGCGACGCTCGGCGAAGAGGAGCTTATCTATTCGCTTCTCCAGGAACCGGCGGATGGGATCGAAGGAGAAAGCCAGAACCAGCACCCCAAAGCGCGTTACCCCGCCCGATTCGGAGCTAGCAAACATGTCCGTGACGAGGAGCACCAAAGCACTGTAGCAAGCAAGCACCAGCGAGAGCGCGACGCCAAGCACCACGGCACGGCGAATGAAGACGCGGATATCGAAGAGCTGGTGGCGGATCACCGCGTAGGCAACAGAGAGCAGAAAAAGCAAGGTCGAGAGCGGTCCGACATCGATCCAACGGAAGTCATCGAACGTGTAAGGTAGAAGGTGTAAGGTAGAAGGGCATTGGTCACCAGAGAGATTACCCCGGTTGCAAGAGTCCCCCACCCTAGAAGCAGGAGCTGATCTCGGTGCGGGGAGGCTACCCAGCTACTGGAGCGGAACGCGAGCCAGAGCGTCGCGGCCAGCATCCCCACCACATGAGCTACGTAGAGGGCAAACAGCGGCCCGTAGACCGTCTCATGCCCACCAGTAATACCCGTGCCGACCAGCTCAGCCTTGTCTATCCAGGGGGTAGTAGCGCTGATGAAGGCAAGGGCAACAGACAGCCAGAGGAGCCAGGTATCGCTGGGACGGGAAGGGAGAGCGGCCACGGCTTTGACGAACCGGAAGCCGAAGTAGACTGCAAGGCTCACGGCGGCGAAGTTGGCACGACCGACCAGCAGAACGTAACCAGGATCTTCCGAGCGCCCGAACAGGAATAGGGTGACCACCCAAACGAGGAGCGCCAGGCACGAGGCCACAAACCAGCGCACAACGGGCGAGCTGCCCTGACGAACGAGAAGGAAGATCGAGGCACCCGCCAGCAGGAGAGCGCAGAGAGCGTACAGGACTTCGGCGAGGATCGAGTTCATCGAGCAAAGGGATAGTTCATCTACCCCATCGTCGCATATTTACCGTGCCGCCTCAAGCCGCGGCAAGTGGCCTGGGCTGCAGCTCTGTAGCTTTAGGCTGTAGGGCGGCAGTGAAGATGCTCCGGTAAGTTGTCGAGACGAGGGCACGCTCGGCCAGCGATCCAGCGACCTCGCGGACGGACAGACTACAAGGGTAGCAAGGCTCTCCCCAGTGCTCCCGAAGCTCCCCGATCACCACGAGCGGCCAGCCCAGCAGGCGATAGCACCTGAGCATCTTCGGC
>JANNDD010000589.1:0-23702 GCA_031387365.1 Armatimonas sp.
TTTCGCCCGGAAGACAGGGGCTTTCGCCCGGAAGACAGGGGCTTTCGCCCGGAAGACAGGGGCTTTCGCCCGGAAGACAGGGGCTTTCGCCCGGAAGACACACTAACAAATTATTTTTTAGATTTGCTCCGACGAAAACTCTATTGTTTCCGATATTACGAGTCTATCATTAGGTTTTTTCCTTTGCAAGATAATTTTGCAATTTCTCGTTAGAATTTCTTCCATTAAGAGCGATACACAGCGGGGGGTTTCAAAATGGCGTTATTTTTTGGCAAGCAGGCGGCGCAGCCGCTGGATTTATTTGATTTCTGGGTGGGCGACTGGGACGTAAGCTGGGACGGATCCAGCGGTAGTGCGGCGGGCAAGGGGCGCAATCAGATCACGCGGATTCTCGACGGGAAGGTGCTGGAGGAGAGCTTTGTGGCCGCAGCCGGGCAAGGCGCTCAGCCACCGCTCAAAGGTCGCTCCGTCTCGGTTTTCGATACGGCGAGCAAGCTCTGGCGGCAGACATGGGTGGACAATCAGGGCGGCTTTATCGTCCTCGCGGCCCACACCGACGGTGACAAGCGCATCTTCCAGACGGCTCCGCGCAAGAACGGCGCGAAAGAAACCGTCCAGCGCATGGTCTTTCATAACATCCAGAAAAACAGCTTCACCTGGGACTGGGAGTCCAGCAGCGATGGCGGCAAGACCTGGCAGCTCGGCTGGCGCATTGCCTACAAACGCCGGTAAGTTCTGGTGGTCGCCGCAAGTGGCGCACGGCGGTAAAATACCACGATGACTTCCGAGACTTCTGAGCCAACTGCCGATGAGCGTATCGCCGTGTATTTTGAGCAACTTATCAAGCGTGACTACCAAACCCCACCACAAGACCGGCTCATCTATCTCGTCGTTTCTGTACGCTGCCAGATGGACATGGGGGGATTTAACTCGGCCTTTGATCAGCTTCTACGCGACGAACCCACGCTGCGATTTTTTCTCGATGGCTTGCGCAAGCTCGATGAGCCCACTCTTGTGGATGCTTTTGTACGCGCCCATTCCCGTCTGAAAACCGCTGGCTACTTCGACGATCCTGACCTGAGCGTCTTTGACCTGGAAGATGAGAACGATGAAGATGAGCGCGGGTTTCTGGCAGACATTGCCTCAGAGATTCGCGAGAGACTCTGGGATCTCGACGAGAAGCTCTGTGGCTTGCTTCCCCAAAAATAAAAACGCTCCATTCAGACCCTCAAGCCACTCCCAGCCCGGCACGGGCTTTGTTTCCGTCGGAGACGCCCACCTCAGTGGGCGCGAAAAAACGCCCCGTCAGAAAAATCCTGACGGGGCGTTTTTAGGCGTATCTCAGATTAGACCGAAGATCTAACCGATGGTCTTGGCGATCCGCTCCACAAAGTCACCGACGGCCTTGCGCTGGGCGGCGGGCTCGAAGGTCTCAACGGCGGCTTTGGCTTTGACGATAAACGCTTTCGCTTCGGCTTTCTTGCCCTGCGCGGCAAGAATCTGGGCATGGTAGGTAGCAGCCAAGCAGAGCGTTTTAGGATCGGCCTTCCCCACACACTCCGCGGACATATCGGCGGCCTTCTGCTGCACGGCGGCATCTTTGCTGGAGCGGGCAATACTCAGGAGCGTGCTACACCAGTCCTCCGCCCCCACTCCCACAGCGCTGTGCATCTTCGCCTCGACCACCTTCAGGGCAAACGCGGTGTTGGCGCGAACTGCCATGGAGATCCCCATGGTCAGCGCCTGGGATTTATTGGGTGAGAGCCCGGCGATGGCGGCTTCGAAAGCTGCCATGTCTTCGGCCTTGGCGGCGGCAGCAACCGCGAGCTGCGCTTTTTGCTGCGCGGCGGCCAGCGCCTTGGCAGCGGCGGCTTCGGACTCAAACTTCGTCTTGAAAGCGGCAACATCCCACTTGCCTTCGGTAATCGCTTCCAGTGGCTTGTCCATCTGCATCGGGTGGCCGATCCAGGCGATCTTTCCGGTCTGATCCACGATAAAGGCGCACGGGATTCCGTTGCGGCCCGCGGCGCGCATCCAGGTGGTGGCGATCGTGTCTTTTTCATCATCGAGCGCAATCGTGTAGCGCATCTTGGCGTCGTTGTCTTTGATGAACTTGGTGACACGTTCTACATGTCCGGTGTGCTTGGCCTCTTTCTCGCCCGGCTGGTTGCGGTCCCAGGTATTCACGCTGATAAAGATCGCCTTTCCCTCCATCTTGTCGGCCATGTCGCTTAAGTGCGGAAACGAGGCGATACACGGGCCGCACCAGGTGGCCCAGAACTCGACCACATAGACCTTGCCTGCCGCAAATGCGGAGGTGGGGCTACCTTTGGCCCAGCCTTCAGGCGCAAATGCAGGGGTCTTGTCACCGATTGTCAACGAAGGGGTTTGCGCCAGAGCAGCCGTGCAAAAGAGCACAGAAGCGGCAGCAGTGAGAGAACGTAGTACTTGCATAGCCTCCATTATACCAATATTCCCCACAGAAACTCAGGTACAATGCTCGCGATGAAAGCTCTCCTTCGTGTGGGCGCAGCGCTGCTTGCTGCCCTAACTCTGCTCTCACCGTCGCTGGCGCAACCGAAGATCAAGCTGGTGGTCTGGGGCTTGCAGTCCGGCAAGGAAACCGCCGGGCTCGATGCCCAGATCGCCGCGTTTGAGAAGCGTAACCCCAATATCAAGGTTGCGAATCTCTCCATGGGCGCGGGTAGCATGAACCCCCAGAAGCTCATGACCGCCATTGTGGGGGGCGTCCCTCCGGATGTGATCAACCAGGATCGCTTCACCATTGGAGACTGGGCGAGTCGGGGAACCTTTATGCCCCTCGATGGTTTTCTCGCGCAAGAGAGCGGTCCAGATGCGGTGCGAGGGGCGGATTACTACCCCGCCGCCTGGAACGAGGCTGTCTACAAAGACCAAGTCTACGCCATCCCGACTGGCATTGACGACCGGATGCTGATGTACAACCGCAAGCTCTTTCGGGAGGCGGGGCTGAATCCCGACAAGCCCCCGCGAACCTGGGACGAGCTGCGCGACTACGCCAAGAAGCTCACGAAGGTCAACCCCGACAAGACCTACGCCAGCATTGGCTTTATCCCTAACTTTGGAAACTCCTGGT
Organism: Armatimonas sp.; assembly: GCA_031387365.1. Classification (GTDB taxonomy): domain Bacteria; phylum Armatimonadota; class Armatimonadia; order Armatimonadales; family Armatimonadaceae; genus Armatimonas. The sequence goes on from JANNDD010000589.1 coordinate 3,116, forward strand.
TCTATATCTACTCCTGGATGAACGGGGGCAGCTTCATGAGCCCAGACGGCAAGACCTGCACCCTGGCCGCCCCGGAGAATGTCACCTCCATGACCTTCATGAAGCAGCTCTACGACGATCTGGGGGGCTACGGGAAAGTCAGTGTCTACCAGTCCGGCTTCCAGAGCGGCGAGCTGGATCCGTTCTTCACCGGCAAAGTGGCCATGGTGATCAACGGCGACTGGATGGTAGGCAATATCGCACGCTACGCTCCGGATCTGGACTTCGCTATTGCTCCTCCGCCCTCGCCCGCGGAGCGCATTGCACGCCAAGGTCGTTTTGCCCAAGAAAAAGATGCGCACATTACCTGGACGGGCGGGTTCTCCCTGGCGATTCCCAAGGGCACAGCGCACCCGAAGGAGGCGTGGGAGTTTATCCGGTTCCTCTCCAGCGAAGAGGGCTATCGCATCTACAATCAAGCGCAAACGGAGTACAACAAGAAAATCGGAAGACCCTATGTCTTCCGACTCTCGGCCAATAAAAATGTGAACGTGATGCTGTTTCGCGAGTTTTCCCCAGGGAACACGCGCTTGCAGACGGCGCTCAAGGCCTACATTGACATGCTCCCCCACGCCCGCTACCGCCCAGTGACTTTTATCGGGCAGAAGCTCTGGGATGCCCATGTGCGTGCCATGGAGCGGGCCTGTCAGGGAGCCCAGAGCCCGGAGGCAGCGCTCAAAGAACAGCAGAATCTGGTGCAAAAAGAGTTGGATAAATCTTTCGCCCGTGAGAGCTTACCCTTCTTCAACTGGACACCCCCCGTTCTCATTGTCGGGATTCTGGGGATCATTGGCATCAGCTACGGAGCCTGGCGCGGCAAGCAACAGCTGGGTAAGAGCCGCATGGCAAAGCAAGAGGCATTGGCGGGCTGGCTGATGGCCGCGCCGTGGGTGATAGGCTTCCTTATCTTTACTCTCGGTCCGATTCTCACCAGTGCGATGCTCGCCTTCACCGACTACGACGTGCTCCACCCGGCGCGCGCCGTGGGCCTGGGCAACTTTAAGGAGCTACTAACCGACGACCGTGAGCTCCTGATGAAGGCTATCGGTAATGCGACTTTTCTCTCACTCTACGGCATTCCCTTTGGCATGGTGACAGGCCTCTCGATTGCACTGCTGCTCAACCAAAAAGTGAAGGGAATGAACTTCTACCGCACGGCGTTCTATATTCCCAGCATTGTCCCCGCGATTGCCAGTGCGGTTCTCTGGGTGTGGCTGCTGGCGGGCGACCCCAACAAAGGGCTGGTCAACGCGCTCTGGAAAGAGACTCTCACGGCGTGGTTTGGTGTCGCACCGCCCGGCTGGTTTGGAGTCCCTGAGTGGGCCAAGCCCGGTCTGATTGTCCAGGGTCTGTGGGGCGCGGGGGGCGGCATGATCCTCTGGCTCGCAGGCCTACAAGGCGTCCCCCAGAGCCTCACTGAGGCCGCGCTCATTGATGGTGCCAATCTCTGGCAGCGCTTCCGCAATGTGACACTGCCGCTGCTCTCGCCCTATATCTTCTTCAACCTGATCATGGGCACGATTGGTGCGCTTCAAGAGTTCGACAGAGTCTACGTCATCGGCGGCGGCGACGGTGGCACGGGTCCTCTGGACTCACTGCTAGTGCCGGTGCTCTATCTCTTCAACAATGCGTTTCGCTACTTCAAGATGGGCTACGCCAGCGCGATCGCCTGGGTGATCTTTGTGATTATCCTCGGCCTGACGTTAGTACAATGGCGCCTGCAAAAGCACTGGGTGCACTACGAGGTAGACAAAAAATGAGCCCAAAGACGAGACAAACCTATCCGGCTGCTCGCTGGGCGGAACGGGACGACTTCGGCTCACCCTTCCTAAATAGGTTTCCCAGAAAACTTCCCGCGACCATCGAGTGGGAGTATCTTGCCTTTCTAGGACACTTCGTCGTTGGTCTTCATGACGTGCACGAGCATAGTTTTGACTCATGGGATCGGGTTTGGAAGGAAAACTGTGACGAACTTCTCGTGCCTTTGTTTCGTGTCGAGGAAATCGCCAAGATGCTAGAAATCACCCTCGAAGATGCAGATCAGTGGCTGGCCTACCGTACTCTCAGTACGCAAGTTCCCCTCCCCCTGATGGAATTTCTAAGCATAGATTATTGTGAAGTAGAAGCGAACTTGCCCAAACGTATCCCGGCACAGACATCCGTTCCCCCGACCACTCAACCATTCAAGCTTAAAGAGAGCAACTTACACTTTGCACCCGAGCATGACCCTCGCCGCTATGAGCGTGCCTCTCTTTTTTTGGATATGACTCTGACCTATGGTGAGGTTCCTTGGCAAACCCTCTTTAGGGAAACAGCAACAGATTACCTATCATTTCGTCCCGAAGGACTCTCCGAACTACGTGATGCGATTACCGACGAAGATGTCAGCGGACGAATCGGCACTCTACCCGAAGGAGCGTACTCGGACAAGGCACTTACTCTCTTGCTTGAGGCGCGGATAGAAAATCTAGTCGCTCCGGAGCCGCTCTGGAAGGCGATCCTGAACGGAGACTTTTCGGCACTAGGTACCGAGGGATGGCGACTCAACCTACCACCCGTCAAGGAGACACATTAAAATGAGCGAAGATCTTCTGACTTCCCTGCCAGAAAATATTGAGGATAGGATTTTCTTAATCCGTGGGCAGCGCGTCGTCTTGAGTCCTCATCTAGCAGAACTTTATGAAGTTGAAGTACGTGCCCTTGTTCAGGCCGTGAAACGCAATTTGGAACGTTTCCCCGATGATTTTATGTTCCAGCTCACTGATGCAGAGTACAACAACTTGAAATCACAAATTGTGACTTCAAGCTGGGGAGGTGCTCGACGCGCCAATCCCTATGCATTCACCGAGCAAGGAGTAGCGATGCTCTCCAGTGTGCTCAGAAGTCCTCGCGCCATTGCCGTGAATATTAAGATCATGCGTGCTTTTGTCCAGATGCGAAGGCTTCTGGCAGGCAATGGAGAACTCACAGCACGGATGGAAGAGCTGGAAAAATCAACGGAAGAGAACTTCCAGATCGTCTTTGAAGCGCTCCGGCAGCTCATTGAAGAGCCTCTACAACCAGATCGACGTATTGGCTTTCGGCAATCAGGATCGGAAGAGGTTTCGTCATGAATGCTTTTCTCTGGCTTCTCGCCATTGTCACAATTATCGTCGCGCTAGTTTACGGAGTGAGCGTCATTGTTGCGGCGGTGCGAGTGCGCAATCTCGCCGCAGCGACGGTCACGGCGGCGATGCTGGTGGCACTTCTGGGCGTGACACTTCTGGTGCGCTTTGCGCCCGTTAGCCTTGCTTTAGGCATTGTAGTAGCGCTGGGAAGCGCACGCTGGCTTCGGGCACTCACACGCAACGCCAGCCATGCCGGCGAGCTGACGCGGCTCTCTGCCACACACCTGGCGCTCCTACTCGGCTCGTTTATGTTCATGGTGCCGTTTGCGTGGCTCCTCTCCACATCGCTCAAGGCCGACGATGAGCAAGCCGTTTTCCCGCCCGTGTGGATTCCGACACAACAAAAAACCATAGACGCGCTTAAGCAACCCGATGGCAAGCCCGCCAAGCTCGCCAAGCTTGCGGATGGTAAGCTCGTCGCTGAAGTGGAAGCGCTCCCGGATGGGCGAATTAAAGTCCATCCGATGCTCAGTGAGACCGCGCCTGACCCGAGCGGTACTTCCGCGACCCTCACGCGCACGGAGCTGACCAAAGTACGCCACGTCGCGCCCAAGTGGGACAACTACTCCGAGGCACTGGCCTATCTGCCACCCGACACCAAATACGGCCTGACTTTCTTAGGTAACACTCTCTTTCTGACCCTGATGAGCGTGCTCGGAACACTGCTCGCTTCCTCGATGGTCGCGTACTCGTTTGCGCGACTCTCGTGGCCGGGGCGCAACTTACTCTTTGGGATACTCCTCGCGACCATGATGGTGCCAGGTGCGGTTACCCTCATGCCGCAGTTTCTGATCTTCCGTAGCCTAGGCTGGATTGACACCCTCAAGCCACTCTGGGTACCCGCGTTCTTTGGCTCGGCGTTCAATATTTTCATGCTACGCCAGTTCTTTCTCTCCATCCCCGGTGAGCTAGAAGACGCGGCAAAAATAGACGGCTGTGGCCCCTTTGGGGTCTACTGGCGGGTGATGCTTCCTCAAGTGAAGCCCGCGCTCGCGGCGATTGCGATCATGGCCGTGATGGGTGCCTGGAACAACTTCCAGGGGCCACTGATCTATCTGAGCTCATCGGAGCACATGCCGCTCGCCTACGGGCTCCAGCTCTACCAACAGCAGCACGGTGGCGAGCCGGGTCTGCTCATGGCCGCCTCGACCATGGTCGTCATGCCGATTATCGTGCTCTTCTTCTTTACCCAGCGCTACTTCATCGAGGGCGTGAGCCTAACGGGTCTGGGAGGGAGATAACCTCCTAACCTCTCCCCAACCCCTCTCCCGGGCGCTCGCAAGCTCGCTGGGAAAGGGGCTTTTCTTACCCCCTTCCCCAGTGAGGCACGAACGCCCGGGGGAGGGGGCAGGGGGGAGAGGTTAGGAGGTTAAAGGAGAGGTTACCGCGTCACCGTGACTTTGCTCAGGCCGAGTGGGTTGTCCGGGTTGAGGCCACGGGCGAGTGTCAGGTGGTAGGCGAGAAGTTGCGCGGGGAGAATGTCCACCAGCGGCGAGAGCAGCTCGCTGCTCGTGTTGATGAGAGGGAGCGCGGCATCGGGGTCGGTGGAAAGGGTGAGCACGCGCGCTCCGCGTGCGGCGAGTTTCCCCACCACTTCTGTCATCATGGGCTTGGTTTTACCGTCGGGCAGAAATAAGAGACACGGGGTGTTGGCCGGAACACTGGCAATCGGACCGTGGAGTAAGTCCGCCGAGGAGAAAGCCTGCGTGGTGGTGTAGGTCGTCTCCGCAATCTTCAGCGCGGACTCAATCGCGGTGCACAGGTGCAGACCACGTGCGACCGTGAGAATCCGCTCAGCGTGGGTGAGGGAGTTCGCGACACTCTGCGCCTTGCCCTCGAGCCGAACGAGCTCCGTGCGCATCGCCTCGGGCACCTGCCAGAGTGCCTCAGCAAGCGCTGTGTCGCCTGACCAGCGGGCCGCGAGCTTGGCGAAGAGCCCCAGAGTGGTGGTGTAGGTTTTAGTGGCAGCGACGGCTTTCTCCACCCCAGCGTTGCACAAGAGCACATGCTCGGCGACCTGCGCCAGCTTCGAGTCCGCCGTGTTAGTCAGCGCAGCGGTTAGCGCCCCGCTCTTGCGTGCCTGCGCCATCACCTCATTGATATCGTCGCCCGCCCCCGACTGCGAGACCCCAATCACCAGTGCATCTTTGTAGTTAACATCGGCTTCGTAGAGCGTGTGCACCGAAGGCGCTGCAAGGCCACACGGAATCCCAACCGTGAGCTGGAGCAGATACTTCGCGTAGGTCGCCGCGTTGTCGCTCGTGCCACGCGCCGCGAGAATCACGTAACGCACATCGCGTTTCTTGATCTGTGTCACCAGCTCCGCAATAGCGTCTTTGCCGCCCGTGAGTGCTCGCTCCAGTGCGGCGGGCTGCTCGTTGATCTCTGAGAGAAGTATAGACATGTGCGTATTGTACCCAGTGTGCCTTGGCTCCCGTTTGCTTCAGCGCACCCGGGACAGGCGCAGGCTCAGCAGTAGCACGCCCACCAGGCAGAGAGGAACCAGCAGCAGGGCACCTTGCCAGCCAAGTCTGCCTCCTGCCAGTGCGCCGATGAGCCAGGGAACGAGGGCACCACCAAGCCCCCCTGCGGCCACCACCCCACCAAAGGCAGTGCCCGCGACACGGGGAAATCGCTCCCCCGCCTCGGCGAGCACCAGGCTAAAGATCCCAGAGAAAAAGAGCCCGGCCAGTGCCACACAGAGCAGCACGGGCGGCAGAGCCTGCCACATAAGGGCCAGTGCCGCAAAGACCACACCTCCCCCCGCGCAGAGTGTGGTGAGCTTGAGCAAAGCAAAGCGCCCCAGCAAGCCGCCGAGTGCGAAGCGCCCCAGGGTCATCGTGATCCAGAAGAGTGTCCCCACTCCCGCCATCCATGCTGTCCCCCCAGGAAGCCGTTTCTCAAAATACGTGGGGAGCCAGGAGAAAAAGCTGACCTCAGCCCCAACATACAGCGCCTGCATCAGGCAGAGAAGAGCGAAAGAGGGCTTCTGCAAGACAGTGCGCAGTGCCGCAAGCTCCAAGGCCTCATGTGTCTCGCTACCGGGTAAGCGACAGAGGCTCAGCACGACAAAAACGGCGATATTTATCCCAGCCAGCCCAAAGTACAGAGTCCGCCACTGCGTCTCATGGGTCAGTAGGTAGCGACACAGAGACGGCGAGGCGGCAGCGCCAACCCCAAAGGCCACTTGGAGAGCATTGAGTAGAAACGCGCGCTTCTCGGGGTAGAGATCAGCGGCCAGCGCATTGGCAACCACTTCCATCGCCCCACTCCCCGCCCCCACCAGCAGCGCCGCTGCCAGCGCCAGAGCGTAGCTGCTCGCACTACCGAAGAGGAGTAGGCCACCCGCATAGACCGCAAGGCCAATGAGGAGCACTGCCTTGCGCCCCCAATGATCCGACAAGTAGCCACAGAGCAGCACTCCCACCACAAATCCCGCAAAGTTCGCCGGGAAAAGCCGTCCCTGCGCCTCAGCCCCCAGGGAGAATGCCGCGCCCAGATACGGCAAAAGCACCCCCACGGCCCCGAGATAGACGGAGTAGAGAAGCATCGCGATGCAGCAAAGCGCCGCCAGAGTAGAGCGTGAGGTGGTTTGCATGAGCAGGACGCATGGTACCTGAAGTGGGCATCCTCGTGCACCGAGGGCGGCGTGCTTAGTCCTGAGTGGCTTCGACGAGGACGTGCTCCGCAACAAAAATCGGAGCACTGACTCGGAGGGCCAGAGCGATGGCGTCCGAGGGGCGACAGTCTATTTCCAGGGAGGGGGCTTTCTCACGTGTCAGGTGCAGCTTGGCGTAGAAAGTCCCCTGCCATAGATCATCAATAACCACGCGCTCCAGCACGGCGCCGAGCTTCTCGATCAAGTTCCGGAGCAGATCGTGCGTGAGTGGACGCTCAGGGGCTTCTTTTTGCAGAGCATTGTGGATCGCCATGCTCTCAAAAGCCCCGATATGCACCTGGAGACGGCGACCACGGGTATCGCGTAGCAAGAGCACGACCTCGCCGATCAGCCCCTCGGGATCCGTCGTGTCGCGTGCCTCCCAGAGCCCAAGAACCTCCACCCGCTTCTCTTCCAGAGCACGTGGCTGGCGGTTCTCGTTCTCGCTTGTTTCGTCGTAGGGGCTTGACATATCCGACGTGCTACTCCGACTTGGGCGCGGCACCGGGAGCAGCGCCGATCGCGGCCAGGAACTCGCGGTTGGAGCGTGTCTTGTCTAGGCGGTCTAGGAGAAGCTCGGTCGCTTCCTTGGTGCCCAGATTCGCCAGGATGCGGTGCACCTGCCAGATCTTGCGCAGATCATCCGCAGGATACAAAAGATCGTCCCGACGTGTCCCCGAGAGCTTGATGTCAATTGCGGGGTAGAGGCGCTGCTCGGCCAGAGAGCGATCTAGGCGCAGCTCCATATTTCCCGTCCCCTTGAACTCCTCAAAGATAATATCGTCCATGCGGGAGCCCGTCTCCACCAGCGCTGTGGCGATAATGGTCAGGGAGCCGCCGTGCTCGATATTACGTGCCGCTCCAAAGAAGCGCTTAGGTCGGTAGATCGCCGCGGGATCAAGACCGCCCTGTAGTGTGCGCCCGGAGGGATTCACTGTCAGGTTGGAAGCGCGGGCGAAGCGCGTGATGGAGTCGAGGAGGATCACCACATCGCGGCCAACCTCCACGAGACGTTTAGCACGCTCCAGGGTGAGATCGGCAACCCGCATGTGGTTGTCCGGCAGCTCATCGAAGGGCGAGGCGATCACCTCACCGCGCACCGAGCGCCGTATGTCGGTCACTTCCTCCGGGCGCTCGTCTACCAGCAGTACCATCAGGTGAATGTCCGGATGATTGATCGAAATCGAGTTGGCGATCTGCTTCAGTAGAATCGTCTTACCCGCTTTAGGGGGCGCGACAATCAGGCCACGCTGCCCTTTACCGATAGGAGACACCAGATCCATAAAGCGCATGGAGAGTGTTTTGGAGTCTAGCTCCAGCGTGATGCGTGAGTCCGGGAAGATTGGGATCAGCTCATCGAAGTTTGGGCGCATGCGTGCCACATCAGGATCGAAGCCATTGATCTTCTCAACGCGGAGGAGCCCGTAGTACTTCTCCGAGTCTTTCGGAGGACGGACAAATCCAAGAACCTGATCGCCTGTTTTGAGGCCAAAACGCTTAACCTGCGCCTGTGCGACATAGATATCATCGTTGCCAGCGGCTAAGTTCTGCCGCCGCAAGAAGCCGTAGCCCTCACTGTTGATCTCCAGAATCCCCTCACCACTGAGCGGTTCCTCGCCATTCTGCGAAGCTTCTTCCAGCTCGCGCAGGTCGCTCCCAGGCCCTAATGGAGCATTGCCGCCACGGCGAGGCGGTGCGTAGGGCGCGGCGTTCCCGCGTGCGGGACGCATGCTATGCCCGGGACGGTCCCTGCGCTCGGGGCGCTCGGGGCGATCGTAGCGTTCGGGGCGCTCGCTACGAGGAGCGGGAGCGGGTGTTGGCTCCGCAATGCGCTCGGGCAGGTCGGCCACCAGCTCCATCGCCTCTTGCTGTGTCAGCGGGGGGGGCGCGGCATTCTGGAGTAAACGGCGGCGGCGCGTGGGGGGAGCAGGCGGTGGGAGCGCGGCATCGCCAAGGAGCGATTCGGCAGCGGCAACCAGCGCAGGGGGAGGAGTCGGGATCGGGGTAGGGGTTGCGAGGGCAACAGGCGCTTCAGAAGCGCTTGCCACCGAAGTAGGTGTGGAGGTATTTTCGACCCCATCAGGGTCGGAGGGCGTTGTTAAACGACGTCTAGGCATGAGAACTTTCCGAAAACGAAGCGGTCGGCGAGAGCACGACGAAACACGAAAAAGTGTAAGGGAAAGGCTCGCCGGGGAGAGTTGAAAAAAGCAGACCACAAACCCTGAGGTTGCTTTCGTGTCAGTGTATCACGTATTTCACGTGGAGCAACTTGACCTGCCTTCTTTTCGGTACGAAACACGAAAAACCTCAGGAATTCAGCGGTTTTGTTGCAACTGCGCAAGCTCTTGCTTGGCTTCTGAGGCCGAAGCGGCTTCCTGTGCAACCCGTCGCGCCGTTTCTGAGAGCTCGGCAAAAGCCACCGTAGGCCCCATACTTTCGTCGAGCTGGTGCCCCGCAAGCCCCTCGCGCAGGGTCTCGATCTGTGCCAAAATCTCCGCACGGAGCGCCGCCGCACGCTTGGAGAGAAGTGCCGAGTTATCATGCGCCTTGGCACGCCGCTCTAGCGCATCGGCGCGCCGAGTCAGTGAGTCCGCCGTCACCCGATCCGGCTCAGTGAGCGCCTGTTGCTGAAGCTGCGTGGCTTCCAAACGCAGGGTTGCCGTATCAATGGGCTCCACAGTCATCGCAGGAAGGCGCTCAATCGCCTGCCCGAGCGCCTCGACTGCTGCTCGAATATCGGTCTCGGCTTTCTCGCTAGCATCGGTCAAGAGGGCATCGCGCACCAGCCGTAGATAGGCGATTTCGAGCTCATCCACGGAGTCGCGCATCAGTCCTTCAAGTTCGACGGCATGCAGCGGCTTGTGGAGGCTCCGAAACGCCAGCCCCGAAAACGGCCCAAAGCCCAGCGCGGAGAAGCCCGCCGTCGCCGCTACAAAACTTGCCCAAGCGATATTAGGATCAAGCCCATGCTTTCTTGCCATGATAAGTACAATTATGCCCGGCAAGAGCGGCCCTAGGATGGCTGTGCACCATGCCGTTCCCTGGGTTGCCTCACTTGCCACAGAGTTGCCTACCGCGGCCTGTCGGTCGGTCATCCCCAGCCCTTTTGCCCAGAGCTTTCCCAACACACCCAGGTATGGCTCCGGCAAGGGAGCATTAGGTTTGTAACTCGCCCCCCCGCCATTGGCTGCTGTCGCAGCGGCAGTGCTCCTCTGTCGGACAATGCGAGCGTGATCGTTCTCACGCAGATCTTGCGGGTAGAGTTTCATGGTTAGGGAAATTCTACCCGCAAACGGCTTTTCTACCTGCAAACGGCCTCGTGCAATTAGCGACGGGCGGTTTTAGGGCGATCTGCCATCTCGATCAGCCCCAAGGTTGCCCAACCCGTCGCACCAAATGAGCTATACTGCGACTCACCGCCGGGGAAGCCCGTATCGAAGAAGTAGTTGAAGGGCTGGATAGTCTTGTTCTGATACCAAGCCCCGCTCTCATCCTGCATCCGCAGCAGATAGTTTGTGGCCTGGCGCAGTGCTCCGTCGGTTATGGATGCCCCAGCAACGCGCAGGCTATAGAGTGCCTGCCCCGTTGCCATAGGATCGCTGGCCGTTCCCGGCTTTGCGCCCCAGCCACCATCGGTATTCTGTAGCGCGATCAGCCGCTGGGCATCGCGCTGCAGTGCCTTGGTCTCCAGCCCGGACCAGCGCAGTCCCAGCAGACGCATGGCGTGGTCTTCTGTCGTCTTCCCCGGTGTTGCCTTCAGCCAGTTTTGTGCCTTTGCCAGGAGCGGCGCACTCTGCTCCGGCTTGAGATAACGCTTAATCCCCAGGAGCTGGAGCGTCGTGGCCGTGATGAGACTCTCTTGCATCGGGCCACGGTGCAGGGTAAAGCGCCAGTTTCCTTCGGGCTGCTGCTGGGTGGCCGCGTACTGAGCCAGAGCCGCAATCTCAGGGCTTGTCTTCGTCTGTGTGCCGTCCAGGCCCCAGAACAAATAGGCGTTGGCAATGCTCATCTCATCCACTTCTGAGGTGGGGACAATACCGGCCAGCTTGGGATCACTCTGGGAGAGGCCGATCAGCGGCGCGATCTGCTGAAGGTTATCCGCAACGCGCTTCACATTGCCATCGAGGATGCCCTGATTCACCACAAAGCCCTTGAGGCGTGCCGCGCCCAACACTGCTACCCCTAGGCCCTGGTGGTGGCACGAGGCGCACTCGGACTGTGAGAGGAAGCGCTTCATTCCATTTTCCATCGCCACCAGACTCTTCTGCACCGCGACATCGGGCTTCAGCGCCGCACGCACCGGCTCCGAGCGTGCCCCTGCCGTCTTGAGCACCGTGGTTACTCCAACAAAATGCCGCGCCTGCGCGAGCGCAATCGGTGTTTTCCCGTTAGCATCACGCGCTGAGACACTCGCCTTTGCCTTCAGAAGACTCTGTGCAACCGTGCTGTCGCCACAGTAGCGAGCCGTCAGGTGGAGCGCCGTTGCCCGCTCTTTATCGGTCAAGTTTGGCTTCGCTCCCGCCGCAAGAAGCAGCGTCACAACTGCTTTATGGCCGTTCATTGCGGCATACATCAGCGGCGTCCGTCCGTGGCTATCAGCCTGATCCACAACAGCACCGTGAGCCAGCAAGCGCTTCGCCGTCACCACCTGCCCCCGCCGCGCGGCATAGATCAGCGCCGTCGCTCCATCAATATCTTGCTTTGCCAACTCGGCAGTGCTGGGTTTGAGCTTATCAATCGCCTTGGGCGCACCAAACGCCGCCGCCAGCATGAGTGTAGTCGCTTTGTCGGGGCGCTTCGAGTCCGAGGGCACTCCCTTTTCGAGAAGCGCAACCGCTTGGTCATCGAGTCCCAGTATCACCGCGCTGACCACGGAGGATCCGTAGATTCCGCCCTCCGGCTTCGCTCCCCGGCTCGACAGCAGTGCAGCGAGCTCAGGCTTACGTGTCATCATTGCCCAGTCCAGCGGTGTCATCTCCAGCCAGTTGGGACGGTTGGGGTCGGCACCGTGCTCCAGTGCGGCCAGTGTCGCCGCTCTATCGCCGTGGCGAATGGCGGTAAAAAGCTCCGCGGTCAGTGCCACCGCCTTCATATCAAGTGGGGGCGGACCGCCCTGGGCACGCACCCCGGAGATCAGAGTCAGAGCAAGCAGCGCTGCTCCCATGGTTCGAATTCGTTTCATTAGTAAACCTCCCGCTTATTGGTGCATCTTGCACCTATGCGCCACAGCATACCAAAATTTGTCGCTTCGCGGCAGAGTGGACGCGCCGTACGCCAGCGGTTACAATGTTCAGGAGCTAAAGACTTTTTCACGAATCATCCCACCGCCGATTGAAATCGGCGTCTAAGAGCCTCGTGCCTCGGCTATGAAGTCGCTCCGCGACTGAGAACTTAGGAACTCCGTAGTCGCTGAGCGACTTTTTGGCCGAAGGCCCTCAGACGCCCACTTTCAGTGGGCGGATTAAGGAGCACTTATGAATCGAGACAACCGAGAGCGTCTACTTTACCGCGGTCTGGGAATCGCTGGTGCCCTCTTGACTGTGGCAACGAGCTGCTACAGTTTCATTCGGTACCAGTCGCTCCATGCCTCGGGTGGCTGGGGCGCAGTGGGCCTTGTCTTCACACCCGATGGCAACCGCATTATCGGCGCTGTCTCAAACTATCAGTCCGAGTATATTACCAAGAACGAGCTGTGGATCTGGGACGCCCGAACAGGAAAGCGCTTGAGCCGTCGCCCACGCACCGATGATGGCTCCTTAACATCACTCAAGTTCTCACCCACCGGTCGCTATCTTGTGTACCGTCGCTCCCTCTACGACACACAAAAGGCAACGCCATCTTTCGTCCTGCCCGATTACAGTTTCCAGTTTGTGTTCTCCCCCGACGAGAAACGACTTCTGTTGTGTTCCGACGAGTTTCAGTCTCATTCTTTCAACGTGAGTGTGTGGGACATTGCCAATCCCAAAATGCTCTGGCAGCGGCGCTACTCGTCAAAGAACTTGCTCGAAACCATCACCCTACCGAAGCAGGGAAGCCTTGCCTTGCGCTACTCGGACAGAAGCGAGCTCTGGACAACCAACTCACCCAAACCCCAGAGATTTCCGAGAGGCCATCGCTTTTCCGGGGCCGGTGCGTCGCTACAGCTCAGCCAAAATCAGTCGAAATACCGCCAGCTCACGGCATCCCGCTGGGGTAGCGCGGTCAAACACGAGCCCATCGGGCGGATTCTGGACTCGCGAACCGGAAAGACACTCGTCACACTGGAGGGAACCACCGGATGGTAAATGCTCCCAAGTCTCTCACGCGCTCCCTGGGCTGCCTGGGAGTGATTTTCACCCTGGCTAGTATCGGCCAGTTGCTTTCCTACGCCGGCTACCCCGGGGAAAATATCGAAGGCGCTGTCTTTTCCCCGGACGGGAAGATTCTCTACGGAATCGGAGGGGACTACACACCAAACCACTGGGGTGGCGTCCTCACGGCCTGGAATACCGAAACGGGTAAGCGGCTCTGGCGGCAGGAGATCCGGGACAACCTGAACAACAACGACGCCCTCAGCCTCTCCCACGATGGCAAGACTCTCGTGCTCAATCGCTACGACCACCTGGCGTTTCACGACACCGCAACGGGCCACGAGGCACGGCGGCTCCCTCACGCGCGCTACGGCAGTCACCCACTTTCGATGCCCGTACCGTTTACCGTAGACGACAAAGAAATCCTGGTAGTAGCGGACGGTGGTATCCTGGAGGTTCTCGATGTGCAGAGTGGCAAGCTTCGCGGCAAGCTGCACTTTTCCCCCACCGAGACACTCCACGGCTGCGCACTGTCGCCCGATGGCAAGCGCCTTGTGGTGTATCAGGGCAACCAGCTTATCCTGCGCGAGTGGGCGACAAACAAAACACTGGCAAAGCAAACCGTCCAAGAGACCCATTATTTCAATGCCTCCAATCCCCTGCGCTTCTTCCAGGATGGTAAACGCGTGCTATTTGACGAGAGTGTTTGGAATCCCGCCGAGAAGATCCTGCGCCCCTGCAACCCAGACGAGAGTCGGCTGACGTCCCCGGAGGGCACCCGGTTTGTCACGCTAGAGCAACGCCAAGGACGAAAAAATTGGCGGGAACCGCTGGGGACGATCACAAGCCTCGCCGGGAAAACGATCCCAATTGAAGGCCAGACCGGCTGGTGAGTATTCAATAACGCCCCGACTTGCCGTACACCCTCGCCCGTCCCCTCCAATGGTTCCTATCCGAATCCTGCTGGGAAGCCAACGCCACGGCACCAACAACGCAGGGCGCAGATAGGTTTATACCGTTCGGATACTAACTCCAATCTACAGAAAAAACATTTCAGGCAGGCGATAAATTCAAGGGAACTTTTGTATGAAGACATACTCTTGAACAGAGAACAAAACTTCTCTACGAAATTAATGAAGAATTTCTATCTGATATTCGCATTTTTTTGTGAGTATATGTTGAATAAGGAAAATGTATTAGAAATGATAGTAAGATCAATCTCGCTCTCTCGCTTCGTCACCGGAATGTTTGCAGTGGCGACTCTCTCTTTGGTGAGTCCAGTTAATGCACAGGTGACTTTTGGCACTTTACCAATTGGTACAACACAGAATTTTGCTGGACTGACCGTGACAGGGTTCCTTCCTGCCGGTTTCACGCAGATTGGTGCCTCGCAGACAGCCACATATGCGGGAACCAATGCAGGGAACACGATCGCAGGGAACTTAATCTCCTCTGTCTTTGGCAATGGCACAGATTTGCTCTTTGCCTATCAAGTACAGACGGGAGTAAGCAATGCTCAGGTTGCAAGCTTCTCTGTTGCCGGTTTCACCACCCGAACCCTACAATACGGCGCAACAGATACGGATGTTGACGCAGGGGGAGCTTTAGTCAATACCACTGTGGGAATTACTCCCCAGACCGATGTGCGCTCTGGTGCAGGCGATCTCGGTGACAGTGTCGATTTTGGAACCACCTCATCGCTTCCAAGTGGAACCAATGGGACGATCTTCCTCCTCCGTACACCAGGTGTCGCCTCAGACATTCTCGCTACAGGGGGGGCAGCCGTACTCGGTGGGGGCGTGGCCGCCAACACTAGCGCATCGGTTCTGACGATCAGGTCAGTGACCGCCGCACCGGAGCCGGGGACACTAGCGCTGGCCGGGCTAGGACTCGTCGGGCTGATCATACGCCGCCGAAAGAAGTAGGGCGTTTCTTGAAGAAGTGGATTCGTCCAATGGCACCCGGAAGGCCAGACTGGCTGGTAGGGTATAACATAGCCCATGCCTTTCTCGGAGATTCTGGGTCAAGAAACCGCTCTCGCTACCCTCAAAGCGGCTCTGGAGCGCGATGCGGTGCCGCAGGTCTATCTGTTTGTGGGGCCGGAGAGCGTCGGTAAGACCACAACCGCGCTGGCGTTTGTGCGGGCGCTCTTTGGTAACACCCCCGTGCACAACAAGCGCATAGGGGAGAACCAGCACCCCGATCTCACGCGCATCGCTCCCGACGGCGAGCTGACCCGCATCTGGCAGCTCTGGAACCGCCCGGGGCACCCGACTGGCGCTCTGGAGAATCTTAGCTTTGCCCCCATCAACGCCCCCCGCCGCGTCTATCTCATCGAGCGGGCGGAGACACTCAACGAGGAGTCGGCCAACTCCCTGCTCAAGGCATTAGAGGAGCCGCCTCGCTACATTCAGTTCGTGCTCTGCGCCCCCAGTGTCACCAGTGTCTTGCCCACCGTCCTCTCGCGCTGCCAGGTGGTGCGCTTCTCCGCCGTGCCGCGTGAGACCATCCAAAAGGCGCTCACTGCCCGTGGTGTCGCCGATGCCGCCACCATCGCAGCCTACGCCGAGGGTGCGCCCGGCCGTGCGTTCCGCCTTGCCGAGACGGGCGAGCTTCAGGAGCAGCGCGGGGCACTCCTCGATCTGGCCCACCGGATCGCTCTCTCCCCACCTATCGCGGCGTTTCGCCTCGCCGAGGATCTGCGTAAGCTCTCCGCGCCGCCTAAAGTCAAAAAGGGCGAAGAGGAACCCGAGGAGAAATCGTCGCGCGGTGACATGGGCCGGGCGCTCGATGTGCTCGCCACCTGGTACGGCGATCTGCTCCAGCTTTCTTTGCGCGGCCCGGATGCCCCGATTCTCCACGCGGACCGGCGCACAGAGGCCCGTGAAGCAGCCGCCAAGTACCGCCCTGAGCAGCTCGCCGCCTGCCTTGAGGCGCTCTTTAAGTCTCGTCGCCACCTAGCTCGCAACGCCAACGCCCAGCTCGCGACCGAAGCGCTTCTGATGAAGCTGGCTCCGCGAACCTAGGAACCTAGGAACCTAACGCAGTGACCGACACGCTCTTTCTTGCGGACTTCCGGCGGGCCTGCACCAGTAATTCCTGCCCTTTCTGTGCACTGCTCACGGAGACCGCAAGGCGCTATTTCAGCTCGCTCCTCAATGGGTTCACGCTCGCGCCGGACATCCACCAGCGGCTCGCACGCTCCCGTGGGTTCTGCCGCGCCCACGCCTGGCTCCTCAAAGAAGTCGAGCAGGTGGAGCGGGGCGACTGCAACGGAACCGCGACACTGTACAGCACGGTTCTTCAGGACATCCGGGGTGAGCTGGACGCGTGCCTGGCGGAGCCTACCTCAGGCGCGGCCACTAAAACACACTGGTGGAGTGCTTCCCCGGCTCCGTTTGGAAAAAGGCTCCGGGAGCGGCTTCGTCCCGAGGGCATTTGTCTGATGTGTGAGCACCAGAAAGAAACCGAGGAGTTCGCCCTGGAGCAGCTTATCGAGGCGCTTGATGAGGCGGGAAGCAGCGGCGAGCTTGCCCTGCTCTACGATGCCAGTGCTGGGGCCTGCCTGCCTCACTTTCTCCGCCTGCTGGGGCGCGCCTCCATGGACAGCACTGCCCGCTGGCTCGCGCACGTCCAGCGGCAGCACCTTGCGGCTTTAGAGGCACAGCTAGACGCGTACCGCAACAGAGATTACCAAAAGACACAGAGCGAGGCCGAGGCCGATTGCTGGATACGGGCTCTTGCCCAGACAGCAGGCCTGCCCCACGCCTTTGGGGAGGTTGTGGAATAATGCTGTATTGGTCCCCACCGTGATGGTCGTACAGTTGGGGCGGAGGGGATTATTAGGCAACCCGTCCAGGAGTTCGCTGCCGTCGTAGTCGAAGTAGCGCACATCGTTTGCGCTGGTGGCGCTGAACCTGTTGTTGCCGCAAGAAGCACCTTCCCGGACGGTACGTCATGGGTGGCTTGCGGATCTGTCGCTTATACACTACAATCTTCTGTGGCTCGTCGTAAGGCATATCCAGAACCTCTCCCACCTGCCCCTGAAGACATACTGGAACGTAAACTAGCTTTGCGTCTTGTGGTTCTGGTGGAGAAGAGTAGCTCTTGTCCCTTTGAAGATTGGCTCTATGGTTTGAGAGATCGCGCTGCACAAGCACGGCTCTTGATTCGCCTGCTTCGCATTGCCGAACAGGGAAATTTTGGCGCTCATCGGGAGCGCATCAACAGTGCTGTCAGTGAGTTGAAGCTAGACTATGGCCCTGGCTACCGGGTTTATTTTGTGCGTCATGGCGAGGTTCTGGTCATCCTCCTTGGCGGTGGCACGAAGGCAAGCCAGGAGAGCGATATTGTGTCGGCGGTGGCACTGTGGGAGAGGAATAAAGACGATGCTGAAAGATTTTCGCGAGAGTTTCGCCCCGCTCCTGAGTGACCCGGATTTCCAGCGGGAGTTCCTGGCGGCGCTCTACGAGGAGAAGGGCGCGGAGGGGATTTTCGAGGGGCTGCGGGAAATCGCAACGGCAAATAAAAAAATGCCCAAGATCGCGGAGTCGGCAGGCGTGGCCCGCACGAGTCTTTACCGTTCGCTCTCGCCGGGTGGCAATCCGAACTTCAAGACAGTCAGGGCGGCGCTCAATACGCTCGGAATGGATTTTGCCATCGTCCCCAAGAAAGCCGCTTAGACAGGGCTACTTCAAATTGGGCGCAAGCGGCTGCTAGAAGCCAAAACCTGAGAAGAGCTACTCAGGCCGTAGTACGGACACCAAAAGTATTGGAGTTTACCAACTTGGCAGAATAGCAGGTTAACTTTCAACACCTCGAAAAAAGGCTATTTCCAAAGCAACTGGCTCTCGTCCTAATTGATCTAGCTGTAACCTTATCGTCTCCATGATGTCGCTGACAGATATTGTTAAGCGGCGCGGTTCCCAATCACCCTCAAGAGGCCATCCCGTAAGAAAAGTCTCTATGCCCGGTAATATCAGAATCTGTCCGACTGCTGCTATCATAACTTTTTTTACAAATTCAGCATCATGCTCAACTAGATTAATATTGGATTCTATCTCCGAATTTTGAGTACTAAGATACCGTAAAACAGAAACAATCTCCCATAGATAAACCTCATCTTCGTATAACTCAGGAATTAAGTGACCAACAACTAACGATGCTATATAATCAATATTACTATCTATATTTAAAACCTTATTCATTGATTTATAGTCCTGAATACCTATATTTATTAAAAATAAAAATAGCAAATACTGATTATTACGATGTAATTATTCAGGGTAAAAACTTAATCTTACGGATTTTCGGCAGGCTAGGAAACGTAACGTCTATAGTAGGAGGCCCGCTCTTAGAAGCAGCACGAAAAGCGATTGTCCCTTCGGGCATTTGGACGGCCATACCACCTTTTGCTGCCAATGATGGTGGAGTTATATCTTTCCCACCACGCGCCGCTAACTCCAAAAATAAGTCCTCAGCTTCTTTCACGCCTCCCTTAAGCACTCTAATGTCGGGGCTGTTTCCAACACCTCCAATTGGTTTCCCGCCAGGCGCAAGTAGGTCAATGCATGGTGGCCCGTTGTGAACCCAAACGCCGCCGCTTGCCTTCCCAACAAAGTAGGTGTGGAACCCATCCACCTCAAAGTTATAGACCGAAACCCCTTCAGGATGCGATTCCCGACGACTCGATTTTACCACCAATCCAACGCCGTTGGAGTTGTTGCCCCCCGCGCGAGCCACTAGGCTTGTCCCGATTCCAAGCTGACCAAGTGGAACCCAGCCCTTGCCGGAAACATAAAACGGGTGGTTGGGCGTACCGGTAATCGTGTCCACGACTTTGCCACTTGCCGCATCCGCAATCTCGATTGTCACCAGCTCATAGCTCGTCACCTTAGAGGTGCGATTCACCACTCGCGCTTCCACTTTGCCAGTATCAGCGTCCCGCGCTTGGAGCGTATCGCCTGCCTTCACAGTCTCGATGGCGACATGCTCACCGTTGCCATCTGTCCACCCCCTAAAAGTAGGCGTCTGGGTAGCCTTTGGCTGCAAAGCCTGTGCCGGGCTACAAAGGACTCCAGCCCGCACCCAGAGGGTACCCGGGCTTTGCGGCACTTGCGCCATTACAGACGCCCCATTCCATTGGGCGGCAAAGCATTCGTAAAAAAGGCTCTACCGTCATTAATTTATTATCAATAATGTAGTCAGCATAATCTGAAATACTATCAGTGAAATCAGAAAGCTTATCAAAAAAATTGGGAACTTTCTCAACAAGATAATAGGTATTGTCAATATATCAAGGAATGATCTCAGCAGATCAAGGAGACTAAAAATGGATACGCTAACCTCTGTCGCGCCACGCAAGCGTGGTGCCCTCAATAACGACATCCTCAAGAGCTTGCAAACTGCTCTGACTATCGCACAGGCCGCACAGCGCGAGCCTTTCGTCCCGCAACTGACCGAGATGCAGCTCTCTGCGGTTTTTATCAGCTCGCTTCTCAGCGGTATTGCAGAGTGCCATGCAACACTCGATACTGCTTTCGATGCCGATCAGGAAGTGAAGGGGAGCACGCAGGCGGAGGGCACAGCACGGGCCCGGCTCAAGGCCACGATTCGACGGATTCAGGCCGCTGCGAGTCAGAAGTACGCCCGTGACCCGGAAAATAAGCACAAGCTCGCCCTCTTTGGCATGGGGATCAACCTCGATGCCAGCCGTGCCCTACTTGCCCAGCACGCACCGGGGATTCTTTCGCACCTGACCGACGACTCTCTGCCGGGCCTCAGTGCGGCGTTTCAGGAAGAGGCGGCGCAGGCACTCACCGACTGGACCGCTGCCGACAGTCTGCAAGCCGCCGCGCAGCAGACCGCCACGCAGAAGCGAGCCGAGGCGCAGGTACAGTCCAAAGCCATCACTGACCGGCGGATTCAGGTGCAGTACGCCATCGAGGGGCTTTATCCTCACACGCTCTCGGAGAATGCAGCGGCGCGGGCGGCGTTTCTCTTGCCCAAAACACGACCTTTCCGGGGCTAGGCGCGCTGGGCGATGCCGTGTGCGATCCGGCTAACACTGGAACCTACACACTACGGCTTACCGTGGATGGCAAGGCAGTTGAACAGAAGCTAGACATCCGTACCGACCCGAGAAAGTAAAAAAGACAGATGCAACTCACCCGAAGAAATATTTTGACGACCGTCGGCTTTGGCCTCGCCGCCTACCCGGCTGCCGCACTCGCCAAACCAACCAAGATGCTCACTCCCGAGGAGATCAGTGCCATCGAGACAGCCTTTGGTAAAAAAGGCCGCAGCGTCGAAAACGAAGCTCTCTACACGATCCCGCTTCCGCGCAACGATCTCAAGGTCACGATCCAAGGGGAGCCTATCCCAATTCCCTTTGGCTTCGGCGGCTGGGCCAGCTTCAAACGCACGCGCGACGG
>JANNDD010000618.1:0-5646 GCA_031387365.1 Armatimonas sp.
GTGGGAGCCATTGGCCAGGTCCACACGGTTCATGCGGCCTGTGGCGAGTTTAAAGATGTCTACAGCCAGATCCGGAACCTAGACAAACTAGAGCAAAAGTACGACGTGCCCTCCGAGCTCGACTACGACCTCTGGCTTGGCCCTGCGGCCTACCGCCCCTACACGCCCTTCTGGGTTCACTGGAACTGGCGCGGCTGGATGCCCTTTGGGACGGGCACGATTGGGGACTGGTTCTGCCATGTGATCGACCCGGCGTTCTGGGCACTCGAATTAGACGCTCCCACGACCATTCGCGCCGAAGTCCCTGGGTACGACCCGGCCACTCAAGGGCTGACCTACCCTGCGGCAACCCGGATCACCTTCGAATTTCCCGCCAGAAAAGAGCGAGGCCCTGTCACCTTGGTCTGGCACGACGGAGACAATCCTATACCGGAACCCAAAGACTTTGGCGACGACGAGGTGCCACGAACCGGCGCGATTCTCTTTGGCGAGAAAGGCATGATCGTCCACGGCTCACACGGCGGCGGCGGTTGCCACATCTTGCCCGAGAAGCTGCGCAACGAAAACACGGGAGCCAATGCTCCCAAGGAGACCATTGCGCGTGTCAAAGGGCATCACTGGGACTGGCTTGAGGCGATCAAAACGGGACGCCAAGCCGGCTCCAACTTCGACTACGGTGGCCGTCTCACCCAGGTGGCGCTCCTGGGTGCGATCGCGATTCGCTTCCCCGGCCAGACTCTCAAGTGGGACGTGAAAGCGGGGCGCTTCACTAACAATGATGCTGCCAACGCCTACATCAACCCGCCCTACCGGAAGGGCTGGAAGCTCTAGCTAGCCGCGCATGTCCATGCCCCCATCTACCGTGAGGGTCATGCCCGTGACGAATTTCGCGAGGTCAGAGAGCAAAAAGACCGTCGGCCCGGCGATATCGTCGGGCTGGCCGATGCGGCCCAGCGCGAACTTCTTGCCCTCACTCTCGCGGCCCAGAGCATCGAGCGAGGGCGCAGCCATGTCGGTGTCGGTCCAGGCAGGGGCGATGCAGTTGACGCGAATTTGGTCAACGCCAAGCTCTTTCGCCATCGAGCGCATGAAGAGAATCTGTGCGCCCTTGCTGGTGGCATACGCTGAGAAAACATCGCTGCCACGCTGGCCCGCCGTGCTTGTGTAGATCACGATACTCCCACCGCCCTGCTCTCGCAGATGGGGAACGGCGGCCTTCATGGTGAGAAATGTACCAGCCAGGTTGATCTCCATCGTCCGGTTCCAGAACGCCAGATCCATCTCGTCAAGCGATGCCCCCTCGAAGATTCCCGCCGAAACTACGATACCCGTTAGCGGCCCCAGTGTTGCGACAGCGGCGTCAATCGCCTTCTGCGCCGCGCCTTCATGGGAGACATCGGCCTGAAACGCCGCCGCACGTCCCCCCGCCGCTACGATTGTGTCCACAGTCGCATGCGCCGCCGCCGTCTTGCTTAGATAGTTCACGGAGACTGCCGCCCCCGCCTTCGCGGCCATGAGCGCCGTCGCCCGCCCGATCCCGCGCGAGCCACCCGCAATAAAGATGTGTTGGTTAGAAAGATCAATCATGCAGTCATTTTACCCGCTGGCCCGGTGCTTTTTCATCGGAGTGGTTTGCCAAACATAGAGCTGGTAATAGAGATAGAGTGTCCAGTACGTCCAAGAAGCCTTGACGAAGGTGACCAGAAGAAGATAGCCTCCCGCACAGATCAGCCCCCACAAAATCGGTGAGCGGCGCAGCCGCTGCCACCGTAGTTCTTTCAGCACACGCTCCGTCTCCCCAAACTTCTCCTGCGCAGAAAGAAGCGCCTCCTCGGGAGTCTCGCCTAGCTCAAGATAGGCTTGGACACGCTCGGTGAAGTGTGCCTCTAGCTCAGCTTGATCTTCGTTAAATGCTACTTGGTTTTGCGAACTCACAGTCGCCTCCGTTTCCACGGCGCTCGTCGGCGGGTTCCGAATCGGGTTCCTAATAAGATACAGAGAAAGTGAGGAATTGCCATGAGCCATGACCAGGCATCATCGGCACCTATAAGCCATGCCAGGACAGCTCCCACAATTACAGCGATTTGTCGGTTTGGGAACCGCCTTCCCAGAAAGAGCCCCGTCAGGAATCCGGGCAAGAGGATACCAAGCACTACTCCTGTATGCACATATGGTAGCTCTGCTGTCCAAGGAATCAGGTTAGTAAATGCAAATGAAACACCCACATAAATTAAAAAAAACGAATAGAAGATTATGATGTAGCTCACAAATCCGAGCAGAGCCACCAGCAGAGGGCGGTTCCAGAGCCAGCGGAGGCGCAGGGCTCGGACATAGCTGCGATCGTCTCCCCACTTTTTCAGAGTTGCTTCGTGGGCGGCTTGGGGGGACTCACCCAGCTCTATTAGGGAGCGCTGACGCTCCTCCAAGTGGGCCTGGACTTCGGCCAACTCGACCTCACGCTCCACTTCGGGCAGAAAGCTCAGGCGCTGACGAAGCTCGTCTAGCTGTGGTTTAAGCTGTTGGTTCACTCTTTGCTCCTCCAAGGTTTCCTAAGATGCGCTCGACATTTTTGGCGTAGCTGCGCCAGAGCGTGGCGCGGCGGCTGGCTTCGAGCTTGCCTTCGTCGGTGAGGCGGTAGGTCTTCCGGGGGGGGCCACCACTCTCGGAGCTAGGTTGCCACTCCCCGATAATCAGGCCGTCGTCTTCGAGGGCACGTAGAGCGGGGTAGAGCGCACCGTCGCGCAGGACGAGTCCACCATCGCAGCGGGCATCAATTGCGCGGGCGATGGCATAGCCGTGCGCCGGGCCGCTCTCCAGAATGGCCAGAACAAAGATCGGGATGTCGTTGCGAGGAAGCTCTTTTGCCATGAGTTTTCGTTAACTATTCTTAAATAAGCATACCCTGATTTAAGAATAGTGTCAAGCCCGTATTTTAACTAAAATGGGCGGTAGGTTCGCATGATTTTGCCAAACGGTTCTCACTTCTTTCCTGGCAATGGCATCTTCTTCACCTTTACGCCGTTGTTGGGGTCGTCGGTTTTCTTGGCACTGGTCTTGACCTGCGCTGCCCCAAGCTCCGCCCCTGTGTCCTGCTCGTCATCGTAGAAAACCTCCGTAGGATCCTGGGCAACGAGCTGGGACTCATTGAACGGATCGGGCTCTAGGAGCGCCCCACCAGACTTTCCCTTTGGTAATGATTGCCCGGGTGTCATGCCGCGCTTATCGGCAGGGATGCTGTCCCAGTCAATATCCTGAAGCTCCTCGCCCGCGCTGTTTGCCTTGCCCTTATTCGAGAGCCCAAATCCTGTTGCCATGTCTAAAATCTCCTTGGTGAGTGGTAGGAGGATTGTAGCGTAAAACAAACCAAAAATCAAACAATTGTTTACATGCCAAAATCTACGCCTCCTCAGTCCCTCAGTCCACGGACAAGCACACTGCACCGATGCCAGGTAAAATCACGCTTTACTATCCTTTACCTCTACTGCACTACAAACCGATGCGCAAGGCCACTCCCCAAAAAAAGAAAACGGTCTCTCCCTCAAGAACTAAGGCGACACGAGCGGCGCGCACGCTGCGGGGCGTGGTTGTCGTGATAGACCCCGGTCATGGCGGCACCGATCCTGGAGCCAGCCGGGAGGGAGTCTATGAGGCCGCGCTCAGCTACCGTATGGCAGCCACGCTCGCGGAAGTGCTCAAGCCGCTGGGGGCGGAGGTGCGCTTCACCGTGCGCAGCGCCGCGCTACGTCGCAAGCCGGTTTCAGGCAAGCCTGAGCCCCCCCTCCTTCTTCCTCGCGATGCCACGCTCCTAAACGGTCAGCGCCTCAATGCGGGCCGCGAGGTTCCTCAGTATCTCCATGCCCGTGCCGCCGTCGCTGCTCGCGCCTGGAAGCAGAGACGTCCGCATGTCATCTTCATCGCACTGCACTTTGATGTCTCGGAGAACCCCAGCGACCACGGTGGCTTTGCGATGTGGGACATCCGTGAGGACCACGCCTGCACCCTTGTCCGCGAGATCACCCGCCGTTTTAGCGAGGCGGGGCTCTGTGGGAACCGTCATAACCGCCCACGTCCCAATGACCTAGGCGTCCTCAACCCCGAGTTCAACCCCGTGCGACAGAAAACCCTGGTGGAGCTCGCGACCATCACCAACACCGCGGATCGAAAAAAAGCCCTCGATCCCAAGTGGCGCTGGCGGGTCGCACGGATCCTAGCGGCGGCAATTGTGGCCTGCAAAAAGGCAAAATTAATCTGAGCTTGTCACACAAGTTCAAGCGTCCACGTTACCAGACTCCATGAAAACGCTGTTAGCTCTTGCCTGTCTCGCCTCACTCACGCTCCCCACAACTGCCCATCAAGACCCCCTCCCGGCGGCGATATCCTCCCAGTCCCAGGACATGCACGGGCTCGTTGTTACGGGTAAGGCAAGCACAACGGTGCGTGCGGATACCTGCTATCTCGCGCTACAACTAGAGACACAAGGTAGGGGATTTCAGAGCACACAAAGCGACTTAGAAGCGGCACGGCAAAAGAAGCGGCAGGAAGTTGCCGACGTGCTACGTCCTTTTGGGCTCACGTTCCCCGCAGAGATCATCTGGATGAGGGCAGGAGGAATGACAGGAAACGTCCCGGTAATAGAAACCGCCGCGCTACAAATTAATGATAAAGGCGAAGTCCTCTTTGGGAGCGCCACGGCAGCCGAAGTACGTAAAGCCCTAGAGGGCCTAGGAGTTTCCTCAAGCTTCGTCTTTAGCCTCTCCCATAAAGCGCAGACAGTCGCTCTGAAGCCGCTTCTGTCCCTCGCGGTGAGAAATGGACTGGAGAGCGCAAAGTCCCTGGCGGCTCTCGCAGGGGCTTCTACCGTCCAGCTCACGGGCATACGGGAGCATGACAGTGTGCTTTTTCAGTCGGTGACGGGAGTATGGCCTTCCAGCGGCCCACTGCGTGCACCAGGGCAAGCACTCTCGACGTCAGTCACACTACGCTTTGCGCCGCTCAATGTGATTATCTCAACCAAAAAGTAAACTGCCAGGGCGGGGTATACTAGCCCTTGTGCCGGATGAAGAAAACGAAGACGCGATAGTTCGTCTGCTCGACGATAACACGGCCAACCAGATCGCGGCGGGTGAGGTGGTGGAGCGGCCATCATCGGTCGTTAAGGAGCTGGTCGAGAATAGCCTGGACGCCGGAGCGAGCCGGATCGAGGTCGAGCTTTTTGAGGGCGGCAAAAATAAAATCGTCGTACGAGACAATGGCGCGGGAATGAGCCGCACCGATGCCGTTCTCGCACTCCAGCGCCACGCCACCAGCAAGATTCGCTCCGCCGATGATCTTTTCTCCATCCACACGCTCGGCTTTCGCGGCGAAGCGCTCCCCTCGATTGCGTCGGTCTCAGACTTTCGCATTCTCACCAAGCGCCCTCAGGACGAGACCGGCACCGAGATTATTGTTCGTGCGGGCGAGCTGGCTGAAGTTCGGGATGCCGCCGCGCCCGACGGCACACAGATCACGGTGGAGAACTTATTTTTCTGTGTTCCGGCACGCTTGAAGTTTCTCAAGACCACCCAGACGGAGCTGAACCACGCCACGGACTTTCTGCACCGACTGATTCTCGCCTACCATCGCGTTGGCTTCCGGCTCACCCACGAC
>JANNDD010000635.1:0-1988 GCA_031387365.1 Armatimonas sp.
CCGCCAGCGCGTTTTTGCTGTGGCGCTCCATGCGCAGGTGCAGGGTCTCCAGCCCGATAATCAGCTGCCAGGAGTTGAACGGGGAGATCGCCGCGCCCATGTCCCGCAGGCCTTGCAGACGGGCTTTGAGAATATAGCTCAGCGAGCGTAGCGGCTCGGGGAGGCTTGCGAGCACCAAGCCGTGGTAGCTGGGATCAGGCGACGTGAAGTCAGGGAACTTGCCCGACGCGGCCCAGTCGAACTTTCCGGAGTCCACGATCACACCGCCGATACTGGTGCCGTGTCCGCCGATAAACTTGGTCGCCGAGTGCACGACAATATCCGCGCCGTGGGCAATCGGGTTCACAATCGCCGGGGATGCCGCCGTGTTATCCACCATCAGGGGAATCTTATGGGCATGAGCAATCTCCGCCACCGCCGCGATATCCAGCGTGTCGAGCTTGGGGTTACCCATGGTCTCGGCAAAGATCAGCCGCGTGGAGTCCGTGATCGCGTGTGAAAAATTCTCGGGGTTGCTGGGGTCCACGAAAGTCGCCGTAATTCCCAATTTAGGCAGCGTGTGGCGCAGAAGATTCCAGGTTCCGCCGTACAGCGACGACGACGAGACGATATGATCGCCCGCGCTTAAGATATTCAGGATCGCCAGGGTCTCCGCTGCCTGTCCCGATGCCGCCGCCAGCCCGCCGATTCCGCCTTCGAGCGCCGCCACGCGCTTCTCAAAAACATCGGTTGTCGGGTTCATGAGGCGGGTGTAGATATTGCCAAATTCTTTCAGGCCAAAGAGATTGGCGGCATGATCCGCGTCTTTAAAGACATAGCTCGTGGTCTGGTAGAGCGGCACCGCGCGTGCGGTCGTGGTCGGGTCGGGGACTTGCCCGGCGTGCAGCGCCAGGGTATCGAAATGCAGTGTTGATTCATCCAGTGACATAGGGATTTCCTTTCCGTTCAGCCCGATTATAGCGTATAGAATGCGCCCACAGGGGTTCCGCCCACAGGAACGTGGGCGTCTGTGAGCCTGCGGCTGTAATGTCGCTCCGCGACTTGGGAGTCGCGGAGCGACATTATGGCGGAGGCACGACGCCCGTAGACGCCCACGTTCGTGTGGGCGGTCATAATCACACCAGCTCACCCATGAAGCCCCAGAGGTGGCCTTCAGTGGCACGGACTTTGACGGTCTGGCCGGTGAGGTTGCGGTGGGCATCGAAGTTGACGGTCTTGCCGCCACGGGTGAGGCCGTGCCACTGCCCCGCGTGCTTGGGGGAGCGGCCCTCCACCAGCACCTCAAAGGCACGGTTCTCGGCGGCGTGTTTTTGATTGGTCTCCACCGCAATTTTGTTTTGCAGCGCGATGAGCAGCTCTAAACGGCGCACTTTCTCAGGCTGGGGAATCTGGCCCGGGAGCTTGGCAGCGGGGGTGGGATGGCGCGGCGAGTAGATAAACATAAACGCCTGATCAAAGCGAATCTCCTCGACAAAGGCCAGCGTGTTCTGAAACTGCTCCTCGGTCTCGCCGGGATAGCCGAGCATCAGGTCCGTGGTGATGGCGATATCGGGCATCGCGGCGCGGAGCTTCTGCACAATCGTCCGGTACTGCTCTAGCGTGTAGCCCCGGTTCATCCGCTTGAGCAGCACATCGTCGCCGACTTGCACAGGCAGATGCACTTGTTCGCAGACCGCGGGCAGGCTCGCCATCGCCTCGATCACATCGTCGGTGAAGTCTTTGGGATACGGCGACGTAAACCGAATACGCTCGATGCTGGGAACCGAGCTGACGCGGCGCAGGAGCTCGGCGAAACTGCACGTCGCCTCCAAGCCCTTGAGGCCGTAGGAGTTCACGGTCTGGCCGAGCAGGCAGACCTCCTTGGTGCCGTGCGCCGCTAAGTGCTCCACCTCGCCGACAATCTCAGTCGCCGGGCGGGAGCGCTCTTTGCCCCGGGTATGAGGCACGATGCAGAAGTGGCAGAACTTGTCGCAGCCGTACATGATGCT
>JANNDD010000731.1:0-23903 GCA_031387365.1 Armatimonas sp.
TCACCCGATGGTGCAGACTGCGCCCGGTGGCCCACAGCCCGATCCGACAAAACAGGCGATTAAGCTGATAAAGGCACTCTCCCAGGCAGACTTTGGCAAGAGTGCCCCGCGCCTCGCCCCCGACGGGCAGTTCACTTAGAAAAGGTGATTCACTTAGGAGCCGTCTTCTCCACGCCTTCGCTAAAGCCTTTGACAAAACCGCCCAGCGCTTCGCCAAAAGCCCGGCCTGTTTTCTCAGCGTCTTTGAGACCTTTCGTGAGCTCGCCAAGAGTAGCCCCGAACAGTTCGCCCACCATGCGCTCTGGGTGCTCGAAATCAAATGTCAGTTCTGGCTTTTTTTCGCCTTTGAGCCGCAGCCCCCAGACGCGCCACTCTTTCCCTTCGCGCCGCATCAGAACCGTTGCAAGGGTTCCAGCGGTAGATGAGTCGGTGAGGGTAGCTGGAACCTCAGCAGTGTTTTCTTCCACGCGCGGCTCCCCTAAAACAAAGTGCCCCTGCCTATCCTTCTTGTCTGGAAAAAAGAAATCAATATTGGGGCGAGCGGCGTGGGTAGCAACATGCTGCATCGAAACCAGCTCGCCTTTTTGTAGAGCCGAGAGAAAGACTCGGGCAGACTCGCGGGCACGCGAGGTATCCGTCGCACAACCCGTCGAGAGGCAACACACAAGAGCAATAAGCGGAAGACTAAGTACACGCATTTCAAAAACCTCCGCAGTATCGGACACAAAACCTCAGACAAGGTTGCAGTGGGGTACAAATAGGGAACTTAGCCGCGCATAATTACGGTATACTTCAAGGATATTGTTATGCGACCTGTCATTCCTCTCTCTCTTGCTCTAACCGCCGCAACCGCAGGCGGTATCTTCGTCCACAAAACGCAGGCCGCTCAGGCACCACCGCTCTTTACCGAGATCGAGCGCAAGGCACTGGTGTCGTACTGGAACGCGCCGGGGCGCTACTCCGTGGAGGTTGCGCCCGTCGCTCCTGGCAAGCCGGGTCCGTGGGCCGTGCGCCTCACCCCCGAGGGTTCGATCTGGTTCTTAACCTACCAGCGTGCCGTTCTCGGTGGCAAGAAGATTCCCCCCAGCCAGACAGCCAAGGGCGGCGTGGCGGAGTGGGAGAGCTGGATAGACGCCAAGATCGCCTGGGATAAGTTCCAGGCTCAGAAACTCGCCGATGCCGCCAATGGTGCCAATACGGTCGCCGTGGCTTCTGCGGGATCGATTCCCCTGACAAAGCCACAGACGACACCATCGTATCCAGGCCCAGCACCCGCCGCACTCTTAGCCGCCGCCGGGAACCCGCCCGCCGCATTTCACAGCGCGATCACGCCCATGCAGTACACGATCCGCTTCGACGACAACGATGAGCCCTATATCTACCGAGACAATGTCCGCTTCGACAAAGATCGCTTCGCCTACTACAGGTTTGCCAAGGGCGTGGTCTCCTATGGCAAGCGCGTCAAAGACATCCCGGAGACCGAGCTTGCAATTCTCTTTAACGAGGCGGGTTTCTCCCCCTGTGAGCGCAAGTGCTTCGCGCAGGTCAGCGCCCTCGAAGGCGGCTTCGAGACCACCCAGACCTACGACACGGGCTACGTCTCGGTGGGTTTTATCCAGTTCGTGACTATGGCTGATGGCAGTGGCGAGCAAGATATCTGCAAGGCGCTGGCCCTAGAGAAAAAAGAGAACCCGGCGGCGTTTCAGCAGGACTTCCGCCAGTTCGGCCTCGATATCCAGACCGATCGCACGCTCACAGTCGTGGATCCGGCAACCGGCGCGGAGCTCTCGGGCAAGGATGCCGTCACGAAGATCATCGAGGATAAGCGCCTCACCGCGATCTGGCAGCGCGCGGGCCGTCGCAGCGCCGCCTACCGCGTGGCGCAGATCAAGCAGGCCAAGGCATCGTACTGGCCCGAGAACGACCCGATCAGCGTGCCCCTCGCCGATGGTACCAAGCTCACCGGAACCATCAGCGATGTGGTCAAGAGCGAGGCGGGCCTAGCGACACTACTCGATCGCAAGATCAACACGGGAAACATTCGCCCCTTTGTAGATATCGTCGCCAAGGTGATGGCCGACAACAAGCTCAAGACCCTCGCGGAGGCCACTAAGTACGAGAAGCCGATTGTGGCGGAGCTGACCTACCGCCGCAGCTTTTTAGAGGAGCCGACACTCGGTCAGCCGCCTGCCCCGCCCTCGCCTAAACCGACCCAGACCGCCCACGCGAGCCGATTCGATCTCTTTAGCTGGCTAAGAGACCTGCTTCGCCGGTAAAATAAACTCATGAAGCTCAAAGACCCGTTCTCCGGACTCTCGCATGGCATCGGTGCCTTGCTCGGTGTGGCAGCACTCGTCTTGCTGCTGGTCTGGTCACGCGGTGAGCCGTGGCGCGCGACGGCGTTCTCGATCTACGGCGCGACCCTGATCCTGCTCTTCACGGGCAGTGCGCTCTATCACAGCCTGCGCGTCTCGGAGAAGGTTGAGAGCATTCTCTACGGCCTAGACCGCACGGGGATCTACTTGCTCATCGCGGGTACCTACACCCCGCTCTGTCTCTTGCCGCTACGTGGCGGCTGGGGCTGGACACTCTTTGGGATCATCTGGGGCCTAGCTGTAATTGGAATTGTCGTAGACTGGGCCCTGAAACAGCGCGTCCCTCACTGGCTTCAAGCGCTTTTGTTTATTCTCATGGGGTGGGTCTTTCTCATCGCCATCGTCCCCATCGTCAAGACCCTCTCGCTGACGGCGCTTTTCTGGCTCGGACTGGGCGGTCTGATCTACAGTATCGGCGGAGCGATCTGTGTGAAGCACCCTAACCCCAAGCCAGGCCGCGCCTTCCACTACCACGATCTGTGGCATGTGATGGTGCTGGCCGCAAGCGCCTGCCACTTCGTCTTCATGAGTTTGCTCTAAGATATATCGTGCGATACAGTGCAGTTACTATGAAAGAAAATATCCGCCAGGTAGCCCAACGTCTCGCCATAGAGAACGTGCTGGCTGAGCCTGCTATTACACGCATTTATCTCTTCCCTAGTAGGGAAGAGATACGGCTTGTCGAGGTAGACACAACAATGCCCTCGCAGAACACCGTTGATCCTTACTATTTTGGGGCACAACCTCTGCAAAACTTGCCTTACCGCATGGCAATCGCGCTGGTAAATCCTAACGATGAAAATCATGCTACTTTACCAGCGAACTGGGGACAGTGGCAAGATGCAGAAGTTATCTATCCGGTCTAAAAACAAGTACCATGGAGAAAACTTGGGATTGGCGTAGTGCCTTCTTTGCTCAGGCACGCTCGGATTATGAATTGTTGCTTTTGCTGGAGCGACAAGGTGCTCCACTAAATCAGCGCCTGCACTATATGCAAATGTGTTCTGAGAAACTTGCCAAGGCATTTCGGACGGAACCAGGGGGCCAACCGCCTGTTCGAAAGCATGAAGCTTTTGTATATTTTGTCCGAAAAGTGGCTCCTCAAAACTCCGGGCTACAAGCGGTGTGTGGTTTTTCAGGCAACAGACAAGCTTACCAACGCTTCCTCAGAGAGTTTACTTCCGAAGCAGAATCCATCGAAAATCTATCACCCGAAGGTGGTGACCATCCAAATCCAGAATATCCATGGGAATCAGGTGGCACTATCTATTCCCCAACAGATTACGACTTTATTCATCTCGACACCATTAATAATCCTAAAGTACGTAAATTAATAGGATTTCTACAGAAATGTCTTGAGTTAGAGAGATAGCCATGACGGAATCAGAGTTTTTAACGGCAGCAACAAAAGGCGATGAAGCAGCGGCCCGTGAGGCCCTTATCGCCAACCCCGCGCTTGCCAGCGCCTCCACTCCAGATGGTATACCCGTCTCACTTCTGACGCTCTACCACGGGCGAAAAGCTCTGGCAGAGCTGATTGGTGAGGCCAGGCGCGAGACGCTCTCGATCTTCGAGGCCGCCGCACTGGGCCGAATTCGCGATGTATCCGTGCTGCTACACCTGCACCGGGATCGGGCGCTGGAAGTCTCCCACGATGGCTTTACTGCGCTACACCTTGCGGCGTTCTTTGGGCACCACTACTGCGCCAAGCTGTTCCTGGAAGAGCACGCCGATCCCAACGCAATAAGCAAAAATGCAATGCGTGTGACACCGCTCCACTCCGCCGTTGCAGATAAGCCCGAGTCCGTGGTCGCGCCCTTGGTGGCGCTCTTGCTCAATGCAAAAGCCAACCCGAACGCCACGCAGGCGGATGGCTTCACCCCACTCAAAGTAGCCCAGCAAAACGGCCACGCGCAAGTGGAGAAGCTTCTGCGGGCCAAGGGCGCGGTGTGAGATGCAAGGCAAAGGCAGCACGATTATTGAAGTCAACAGCGAGGAGCTAAAGCTGGCTCTGACGCTCCCGGAAAAGTTCGACCTCGCGCAACCCTGGCCGCTACGCACCGAAGGATCGGATCCGAAAACACTGGTGCTGACTGCCGCACCGAAGTACCAGGAAAAGGCGCTTGTCTGGGTTAAAACACACTATCCCGTGGTGCTAACCGAAGGAGAGAAGCCGCAGGAGACGACACTCACCGTGGAGGTTACGGGGCTCAGAAGTACAAAAGGCAGCGTTGTCTTCTCCCTCTTCTCTGGTTCGGAGGGCTTCCCTGATAAAGGCGAGAAAGCCGTCGCCAGTGGACAGTGCGCTATTGCCGACGATAAAACAGCCCGTCTGATTGTCCCCAAGCTCGCGCCGGGTAGCTACGCAGTCACACTCTTTCACGACGAGAACGCAAACGGCAAGCTGGACACTAAGACCTTCGGGATTCCCAAGGAGGGCTTTGGTTTCTCCCGTGACCCCAAGATCCGCGTCGGGCCGCCGCGCTTCAAAGACACCGCGTTTGCCATCACGGGCGCAGGCTCCGAGCGAGTCATCACCATCAAGCTGGTGCATCTGTGAATCCGATCTCCGTGGGGCGCTTGGCGGTGGCCTGGACGCCCGCTAGCGGGCTGAGTGTTACACGAGACGGCGTGCCTGTGATCCGTCGCTCGACATTTTATCTGGTCAAAGCGGGCTGGAGCGGTGTGCTCTTCAACCCGACAGTGGTGCGCTGGAGTGAGACTACCTGGCACAAAGTCGGCCAGAGCTGGCTCGCCGAAGCGAGCGCGGAAAATGAGAGTGCCTTCGTTGCGTTTGAGTGGCTCGTCAGCGAGACGGCGGTCAGTACAACTCTGCGCTACCGGCTCAAGTCCGATATTCCCACCGAGATCGAGTGGGCAGCGGGTTATGTCAATGCCAATCTCCTCGCGGGTGCCCCCGTGAGTGGCGACACGCGCCTGACCAAAGTCCCACTGGCTCCCCTCACCGGCTCACAAGAGGAGCGCCGCATCGCTCCCCCCTTCTCTAAGCTCGCGTTTCAGACAAAGCTCGGCCAGGTAGTCTTCGGCTGGCACAGTACGGAGAAATCAGAAAAGCCCGTTTGTTTTGATGCGCGCACTGAGGCTTTCGAGTGGGCGCAAGCCGCCCCGACGTTCTGGCTGGGCCTTGGCTCACCCGCCCGCCCCGTGCGTTTTGCGGACGGGGAGCAGAGTGCGACATTTACCGTGGCGTTTGATTTCCCTCCCTCCCCCCGGCCCCCTCGCCTCCCGATAACGGGAGGAAGGGGGAGGTTGAGTGGAAGTGCATTTGTACCGCTTGTGGCACGAATGCCGCTGGTGATCCCAACGCCCAAAAAGCTGATGGTGACAGGCCCGCCTGTGCGCTTGACGAGCAAGACGAAGCTCGAAGTTAGCGGCCCCGGAGCCGAGCGAGCACTAACACTCCTGCAAGGGGAAATTCCCCACCGAATAGATTCCCCCGTCGGACGGGGGCTAGGAAGTGGGCTAGGGAGCAAGCCAGAGTCCTACAGCATCTCCGTTCGAAAAGACCGTATCCAGCTTGTGGGCAGCGACGAAGCAGGGACGCTCTGGGCGGCACAGACTCTGCTGCAGCTTTTAGATACCGATGTGCGGGGACAAGTTGTTCACGCCGTGGAGATCGAGGACTGGCCGACCCTTGCCTTCCGGGGTGTGCATCTCTTCCACGGGCAAAACGCGCTGCCCTTTCAGAAAAAGCTCATTTCCAGGCTCTACTCGCCCTTTAAGCTCAACCACTTAGTCATTCAGTGCGAGCAGCTCAAGTGGGAGAGCGATCCGTCGGTGGCTCCAAGCTGGGGTGGTACCAAGGCGGCAATCAAAGAGGAGGTGGCGTTTGCAAAGGCGCACGGAGTCACACTAACGCCGCTCGTTCAGAGCTACGGACACATGGAGTGGCTCTTCAACAAGCCGCAGAACCGGGCGTTTGCCGAGGACCCTGAGCTGCCCTACGCCGTGAATATCTCCAACCCCGCTGCCGTCGGGTATCTGGAGCGCCTGGTCGCGGAGGCCGATGACTTGTTCGGAGCCCCCGCGTTCCATGCCGGGCTCGATGAAGTGACCATGCGCGGTCGCTTCCCCTTCCGCTCAGCTCCGCGCACGTTTTCAGAGCTTTTTGTGAGCAACGCCAAGCACTGGCACGCTTTTCATCGCAAGCGTGAGAAAGAAATGTGGATGTGGGCCGATATGGCGCTGCATCCCTCGGAAGTCGCGCCGTGCTTTGGCACCGCCCCGAGCGTCGCCGATGCGAAAGCGCTTCGTGACAACCTGCCTAAAGATATCGTGATGTTCGACTGGCAGTACGGAGCACATGAGAAGTTCCCGTCGCTAAAGACACTGCGCGAGGCGGGTTTCGCCAAAGTCGTAGCCTGCACCTGGTTCAATCCCGGCAACGTGGTGAGCTTTGCGAAAGCGGCCACCGAAGCCGGGGCGTGGGGTGGCTTACAAACGACCTGGTGCGGCTACGAGTCGAAAGCCGAGGTGCTCGACGGCCCGGAGCGGCGGCAGTTTGTGGCGATGGTGCTGGCGGCGGAGCACTTCTGGAACGGGGGCGCAACCCAGCCTAAATGGGACGCAGGCGAGGTCTTTACCCGGCTCTGGAGCGACAAGAAAGACTTGCCACCGAAGCCGCGTTCGGGAGCCGTAGCGCTCTTGCCCGGAAAAGCTCGCGAGGCACGCCTGAGTGATGGCGTTCTCTACCGCCTGCATTCTGTGCGGCTTGCCGGAAAGCTCACCGAGCCCGCGCCGCTCTCGCTCACGCTGGAGCTGCCGGGGAGCGAGCTGCGGCTGATCGTCGCGGCCACGCATAAAACTGAGCGTGGTACGAAAGTGGGCATGGTAACCGTGAACGGGAAAGAGACGGCGCTGGTCTATGGCGTGAATCTCTCTGCCGCCGATGATTCCGCAGCCCTTTCGGATCCGAGCGTCCGCACCGTCGCGCCCGGTCTGCGGAGCCTGACGGTTCCTGGTAGCGGCAAGATTACCATTACTAGCACCAACGGGGAATCGGGCCTGATCGTCTACGGGGTGACAGGGTTGGTATAATCCCCCCATGTTGTGCGAAAAATTTGATAATCCCGGTAAGGTGAGCTTTACCACGATCCCTACCAAGCGTGATGGTGACATGACCGAAGCGCAGGCACTAGCGCGCTTTGCCAAGCAAGCCCTGGAGCTAGGCAAGCTTCAGGAGTTACTCTCTGCCGCCGGAACCCACGCGCTTCTCGTGGTGCTTCAGGGGCGGGATGCCTCGGGCAAAGACGGGGCGATAAAGGGCGTGGCGGGCGCGATGAACCCTGGGGGAACGCGTGTGGCGGCGTTCAAAGTGCCAACGCCCGAGGAGCGTGCTCATGATTTTCTCTGGCGCATCCACAAACAGACCCCCGGCAAGGGTGAGGTGGTTTTCTTTAATCGCAGCCAGTATGAGGACATTCTGGTGGTGCGCGTCCACAATCTCGCGCCCAAAGAAGTCTGGGAGAAGCGCTACGAGGATATCAATAACTTTGAGAACTTACTCACCGACAACAATGTGATCGTGGTGAAGTTTTTCTTGCATGTGAGCAAAGAGGAGCAAGAGAAGCGGCTTTTAGAGCGTGAGGCTAACTCCGAGAAATCCTGGAAACTCAATCCCAGCGACTGGACAGAGCGCAGCTTCTGGGACGACTACAGCGCGGCCTACGATGATGTGCTGGAGCGCTGCTCCACTCCGGAGGCGCCTTGGTATGTGGTTCCCGCCGACAACAAGTGGTTCCGTAATGTATCTATGGCCGAGGTGCTGATCGAGGCCCTCAAGCCTTACAAAGCAGGCTGGAAGGCCACGCTGGAGAAACTCGGAGCGGAGCAGAAGATCGCGCTGGAGAATATTCGAGCAGGGCAATAATAGCGCCTGGCTAGCCGAGCTTGCGAAGTTTCTGATCAAACGCCACGGCGCCGATAATCAGCAGGCCGATGTAGATGTTCTGATCGAACGGGTCTACGCCGAGTAGGTTTGAGCCATTGCGCAGAACGGCGATGAGTAGCGCCCCAAGAAGCGTGCCCGAGACACGGCCCTCGCCGCCTGCTAGGCTAGCGCCACCCACCACGACGGCAGTGACCACATCCAGCTCGTAGCCACTGCCGCCCGTGGGGTTTCCGGAGCTCAGGCGGGCGGACTCCACTAGCCCTGCAAGGCCTGCCAGTGCCCCCCCGATGGCATAGACTGCAAGCTGCACACGCTCCACAGGAACACCTGAGACACGGGCGGCCTCGGCGTTGGAGCCAATCGCGTAGACATAGCGGCCTAGCTTGGTGTAGTGCAAGATAAAGGCGATCAGCCCGGCAACTACCACCACCAAAATGAGCGGCATCGGGACTCCCAGCACCTTGCCCGCAGCCAGGGCATTGAACGTATCGGGCGTCCCATCCACCGTGACTCCCTTGGCAATCCGTAGAGTGACGCCGCGTGCCACTAGCAGCATCCCAAGGCTGGCGATAAAGGCGGGAACTTTCATCTTGGTGACAATCACCCCAACCAGCCCGCCTGAGAGCGCCCCGATTCCGATTCCCGCTAGAATTCCCAGCGGCACTGACCAGCCGGACTTCACCATTAAGTAGGCGGAAGTGACGCCCGAGAGCGCGAGAACGCTGCCCACGGAGAGATCAATTCCCCCGGCGATAATCACCAGTGTCGCGCCCATCCCGATCAGCAGTAAGTACGCGTACTGCCCCGTCACGCCGTAGAGGTTGTCTAGGCTGAGAAACGACTGGTGCCCGGTGGCCTGCGGCACGCGAATGGCAAAGAAAATGCAGAGTAAAAGAAGCGAAACAGCAGGTAGTAAGCGCTTGGCAAGTGTCATAGTGCGATATCTTTTCCGGTCATCATAAAGTGCAGCACGCGATCCGGCGTGGCATCCGCGCGGGCAATGTCGGCCACTAAGCGGCCCTGAAAGAGCACCAGAATCCGGTCGCTCATCCCGAGAAGCTCAGGAAGCTCGGAGGAGACCAGCACGATGGTCGCGCCCTCACGAGTGATAGCGTTCATCTGCTCGTAGATCTCAACCTTGCTCCCCACATCCACACCGCGTGTGGGTTCGTCAAAGAGCAACACCGACGAGCCCGCATGAAGCCAGCGCCCGAGCACTCCTTTTTGTTGGTTGCCGCCCGAGAGCGTCCCGATAAGTGTTTCCGTGCTGGAGGTCTTGATCCGCAGGCGCTCGATCTCGATTTTTGTCGCGGCTTTGTCTGGCCCATGGGAGAGCCATGGCCCCGGCGCGATCTTCTCCAGCCCCGCAAGAGTCACATTGTGACGTACTGGCAAGCCTAGCGCCAGCCCCGTGCGCTTACGATCCTCCGTGAGCATCCCGACCCCCGCCTTGATCGCCGCCCGTGGGCCTTTATTGAGTGGTAGCGGCTTGCCATCCACAAAGACGGTTCCTGTCATGTGCCGCAAGCCAAAAATCGCCTCCAGAAGCTCCGTGCGCCCAGCCCCCATTAGCCCGGCGATCCCGACGACTTCCCCCGCATAGGTCGCGAACTGCACGCCATCCAGATCCACTTTGAGCCGCTCCGCACCGGGTGCGATGGGTTTCCGGGGGTAAAAGTCCGAGAGCTCCCGCCCCACCATGGCACGCACCACGGTGGAGGTGTCCGTCTCACTAATATTGGCCTCGTAGACCTTCAGCCCATCACGGAGCACCACCACTCTGTCGCAGAGCACGAAGCACTCGGGTAGTCTGTGGCTCACAAAAACCATCCCGATGCCACGCTCTCGCAGTGCTCGCAGCGTCGTGAACAGCTCCTCAATCTCTTTCTCACCCAGCGACGATGTCGGTTCATCGAGGAGAAGTAGCTTTGCTTCTTCCGAGAGCGCCTTGCAAATTTCTACCGCCTGCCGCTGTGCGGGGCCAAGTGTCCCTACCAGGGTATCGGGGTTAAGATCAAAGCCGTGGCCCGTCAAGAGCGCCTGCGCTTTATCACGCATCGCCTTGTGATCCAGCAGGCCACGGCGCATCGGCTCCGCACCGAGGTAAATAT
Source organism: Armatimonas sp. (assembly GCA_031387365.1). Taxonomy (GTDB): domain Bacteria; phylum Armatimonadota; class Armatimonadia; order Armatimonadales; family Armatimonadaceae; genus Armatimonas. The sequence goes on from JANNDD010000731.1 coordinate 10,398, forward strand.
TCGCGGCCACACTCAAGTGCGGCGCAAGATTCAGCTCCTGATAGACCGTCCGAATCCCTAAATCGCGCGCCTTCGCGGGAGAGTCTAAAGTCACCGGCTGTCCGTACCAGCTTACCTCGCCCGTCGTGGGCGTGTGCACGCCCGTGATGGCCTTGAGCAGCGTGGACTTACCCGCCCCATTCTCGCCCAGTAGTGCGACGATCTCGCCAGGGCGCACCTCAAAGTCTACGCCCTTGAGCGCCTTCACTTCCGCCCCAAAGGACTTCTCGATCCCGCGCATCGTCAAGATGGGTTCGTTAGCTGACATCACGGCTGAGATTCGGCAGAGAGAGGGAAAAAACCTCCTCCTCATTCCTGACAAGAAGGGATTAGGGGCATAGCGAGGTGAGTTTTTAATCTGCTATAATTTTATTCTGACAGGAGTGTTCAGCTATGATTTGCTTACTGGTTCTCTTTTTTGTATTTCCCCTTACATCGCCTCGACCCATCGTAGCTTTCCAAAAAGCTCCTGATTCTGATCTCTTTCTTGCCGCAAAGATGCATCACTGGGAAATGGTCGCTGCCCTACTCAATAGAGGAGCTAATCCGAACACAAGAGACAAAAAGGGTTGGACGGTACTGATGTTAGCTGCCCGAGAAAGCCACAAATCTCTGCGGCTTCTGCTGGATAAAGGAGCGAAGGTCAACGCCAGAACCGACGATGGCTGGACAGCATTGATGTGTGCTGTAGCAGAAGCGATGCCGATGCAGTGAATCAGTACGGGTGGATGGCCCAGATGCAGGCAAGCCAGAGCGGAGGCCGTCGCAGCACGATGCGCCTTCTTGAGAGCGCTGAGACGAAGCCACCGCGCCGAATTTCACCCTGACCTGACGCTTTTTCAGCGCCCCTGGTCTATGTCCAGGTGGCATTTTTTGTACTTCTTGCCGCTGCCACACCAGCAAGCATCGTTGCGCCCCGGCTTCTTTGTCGGGGGTGGGGCGGGCCGTCCCCGCAGGAGTTTTTTCGCTTCGGCAAGCGCTTCTTTGACACGCTTAGCTTCTTGCTCTTTTGTATGAAGCTGATTGGTAGCGTGCCAGTTTTTGTAGTGCTCCAGAAACATCACTTTTTCCGGAATCCAGTCAAATGTAAGGGGCAGAGAATAGTCGTCTTCCAGTGCTTTTTGACTAAAAATATAGCGATCTATGAGACCTGTTTTCAGTGATGCTTCTAAAAGAGGACGTGCCTCTTCGATCTGATAGTTGGAGAGATGAGCTGCCATTGATGCAAAAAGCTCAGCCTCTTTCTTAGTGAGTTTCTTGTACTGTTTGTATCTTTTCAGATAGTACTCTACTTCGTTGTACAAAACTTCCGTAAGTCGAACTATTGCGTCCGCATTGCCCTTGACGACGATCTCCAGAGTATTTATCGCCATCGCAGGAAAGTACCACTCCAGGCTTCGGTCACGAATAACGGCTAGAAGCGGCTCTATCACCGCCTCACCAAACTGCCCGAAGTGCTTATAGGCCCATTCGGGCATCTCTTCGTCGTTGGCTTGAAAGACGGCGTACACGGCGGCAACAGCCGTTGCAGGATCGCCAATGTCACAGAGAACCAGCGCCGCCACCCAGCCGATTTTATCCAGGGCATCCGTGTGTGCATTACGCTCGCGAAGCGCTTCAGGAGTTAAAAATGCGGCCAAGTGGGGGGCGATTGCAGTGCCATGTGCCACCAGTTCCGCGATAAACTCCGGCGTGGGCATCTCGTCCCACTCCTCTTTGTCCCCAAAATCCCGAAGTACTCCCAGCGATTCTTCCATGTTTCTCATCGGCGCAAAGTTCGATGTCGCGCGGTAAAATCCCTGCATGAAACGGCAAGAAGCACAACGAATGGCAACGGAGATTCTCCTGCCGGAGGGGCGGCGAATCTCGACGCTCTACAAAGACGATTTTCCCGGTGGGCAAGGCCCAATTCTTCTGACGCAGCGTAGCGTGTGGTGGGGGACGCGGGACATGGTCTTTCGCGCCGATATCACAACAGGCAAGCGTGAGGTCTATCTGCCGTGGGCGGGCGGCAAGGGAGTCGTGCAGGCGCTGGAGCTTGAGGGGGATGCCGTTCGCGTTCGCACGGACAGCCAAGAGTCAAAGATCCGCCCCGCTCATGCAGCCTTCGACGGCTACGTGCGGCTCCGCCTTGGGGAAGATCAGCTTGTGCCACCGCAGGGCGTGTGCCAAAAGATCGCGCAGAGCGTGGAGGAGTGGCTCGGGACGCCCTACCTCTACGGGGGAAACACCAAAGCGGGCTGTGACTGCTCCGGGTTTGTGGGCGCGATGCTGCGCGTGGCGGGCAAGAGCGTCCCACGTGTCTCCGGGGAGATTGCCCGCTCGGGCAAACCCGTGCTCGGCGAGCTGCGCTTTGGCGATGTGGTCTGCACGCCCGGTCATGTCGCGCTCTATCTGGGCAATGGCTGGCAGGCCGAAGCGCCGCAGAGGGGCGATATAGTCAAGAAAACCACCGTCTGGCACCGGGCAACGGCGACCACCCGGCGCTTTCTGTAAAACAAAAAACCTCCCGCATCATCCGTGATACGGGAGGCTCGTCCGTCGCAGAGTGCGGCTACGTTTCCAGGCGTGGCCGTACGAGCGGACGATCGGGCGGACAGCGAAGCGAGGCGTGCTGTCCATGATGGTTACCAAAGCGGTAGTGGCGATCCGTGCGCTTCTGAAGTCGGCGCTCCAGCTTTCCTGCGGCACGGGAGAGTGTCGTATAAATATCCCCACCCTCATCTTCGCTACGCAAGTCCAGCCCCTCCGACCAGACTCGAATCGTGACTGTATACTGTTGCCGCTCACTGGAGAGCGTGACATGGCTATGACGAATGGTGGGAAACTGCCTTGCAAGTCTGCCCATAAGAAGCTCGGTGTGCTGCCGAAGCACTTCGTTTACAACCAGATGACGACCCTGTATCTGAATGTTCATTACAAACCTTTCCTTAAAAAACAAGCCCCTCACCAGAGGAGAGGACTCTCTGGCGAAGGTCTTGCCTTTTAAGATGGAAAGTTCCGGCTCGCACTGCGAGCGTCTTGACGAAACTTCCCCCGGCCTCTTGGAGCCGGGTGCTACTCCCCTTCGTTGCTTATATATACATACGAAATTTAGTTCGCGTTCCAATTTTCGTGAATTATTTATCTTTTATTTTTATAGTCGCTGAATCAGGCCGACACTGAGATAGTCTAGCCGGGCGAAGTTATAGACACGCTCATTGTCCGCGCCCCCTTCGAGCGTTCGGACACCCAGAGTGACATCGGTTTTAGGCGCGAGCCGATGCGCCAGAAAGAGGCCAATATCAAAGGCGCGGCCTTGCGGCGCAGCCAGACCATCGGCGTCGAGCAGTAGCTTCCAGCGCTCACTGAGCTTGCGCTCGCCACTGAGATAGACCAAGGGGACAACCCCGAGGTTGTAGGACTCTTTATAGATGCCGCCCTGACGCAGTGCAATTCGGGCATCGCGCACTTTTAGTGTCCCGCCCACGCGCCAGGTCTCTTTTTCGTTTTGGTGCACGGCAGACCAGTAGCTCACACGGTAGGAATTAAACATATAGCTCCCCGTCGTCGGAGCATTGGCGGAGAAGGTCGTGTCCTGAAAGCGCACGGGCGCAGCAAACTGCCCCGCCCCTGAGTAGCTGAGTGGCGCAAGCATGAGGCGCAGACCATGATTGGCGTTGAGCTTATGCAGCACGGTGACGCGTCCGTAGCCAAAGCCACTCTCGCCGATTAAGTCACGCAGAGAGAACTTCGTGCCCGTCTCGCCAAAGATACGGGCGCTATTGTAGGGCTGGCGTACACTGCCAAGCTCCAAGTGAATCGTGGTGGCTGAGGTTGTTATGACAGGGGGAATATCCATGCTCATAGGAACGCTCTTGCGGCGCATTGGGTTCCTTCAAATAGGCCATTTGGCCCATGACTGACACGGGGCGCTGTGATACCAAGAGTCACGATGCTACGCAGCCATGAAGACGATGACCTTAACGCCCGGCAGAACGCCACAAGCGAGCGCTCTGCCGCCGCGATGCTGGATAAAGAGACGGAGCGGATGCTCTATGTACTCTACAAAGAGCACTTTGCCAAGGCGGATGCCGAGCGCCACTGGAACCCGTGGGGCTCGATAGAGTGGCAGGCGGAGACCCCCGCGCCAAGCCCGGCGCTAGTAGAGGCGACACTTGCGCTCTGGCGGGACGCGACACTGCTTCCAGACTACGCCGCGATCAATCAGAACTTACTGCGCGCCAGCCGAGGCCGAGCTTGGTTCTGGACACACTGGAGCTACGAGGAGAGCAAGCACCTGATCGCTCTGCAAGAGTGGCTGACCCGCAAAGGGGGCTGGGATGCCGCAGAGCTTGCCACCGCCGCCGAGGAGCTGCTCACGCGCTACCGCTGGGAGCCCCCCTGCGACGAAGCCACCTGTGTCTGTGTGGACGCGCTGCTCTACGAGCTGAGCCAGATCGAGAAGCTCGAAGCCCTCGCGGTGCTGGCTCGCAGTGAGGGCGAGAGTGTCCTCGCTGAGCTGACAGGCTTTCTTATCGCTGACGACCAAGCCCAGCGCGACTACCTCACCGAGGCACTTAGGATCATCGGGAAACGCTACCCCAAGCGCCTGAGCGAGGCCCTTCAGAGTATCGCCGCCAGCCACGAGGCCCCCGAGCTAGCGGACGAGCTACAAACCTACCTCGCGTAAGCCTACTGGCCTTGTGCGAGGGCGAAGCCCGGGATGCCATCAAACTCGTAGAGGTTCTCGGTCTTGATGAAATCGAAGCTTGCCATATCTATCCCCGCCAGAAGCGCTAAGACATCACCGTGGCAGATCAGCTTGGTTCCCTTTGCAATAAACCGGCAGCGCCAGTGATCCGTGCAAAAGGTCTCAGGTAAGCCACCAGGCCAGACCTTCACCCCCCGATTCGTGAGCATCACCAGCTTCAGCCGCGCCGAGCCAAGCTTCTGGAGCCGTAGTGCCAGCTCCTCCGGGCAGGTGCCGCGCCAGTGCAAAAAGACATCCACTCCCACGAGATCTTTGGTCGCCTTGGGGCGGGGAAGTGCCGGAGTGATGAGTGCCGGTGCTTCTTGCTCACTCGCTTCCGCGTAACAGGCAGAGGGAAGAAGAATCGGCACCTGGCCCAGTCGCGCAATCACAGCATCGGCGAAGGCCTGCGTTCCCACACACTCGCAGCTTGTCTCGGCGCGGAAGATATCTTGGGTGTGAATCCCGTCTTCCAGAGTCTTGAGCCAGGCATTGTGCACCAGAGTCGCGGTGTCTGGCAAGTTCAAGTGGACGAGCATCTGAACCGCGGCCTGAAGCAAGCCTGAGGGGTTGGCGCAGTCTTGTCCCGCAATATCGGGGGCACTGCCATGAATCGCCTCGAAGAGCGCACCATGCTCGCCAATATTTGCGGAGCCTGCTAGCCCAACGGAGCCCGCGATCTGGGCGGCGATATCGGAGATAATATCCCCGTAGAGATTGCTGGTCACAATGACATCGAAGCGCTCAGGAGTGTCTGCGATCCGGGCTGCGCCAATATCAATGATCATGTGCTCCGTCTGAATATCTAAGTACTCCAGGGAGATTTCCTCAAAGACCTGGCGAAAAAGCCCATCAGTGAGCTTCATGATATTGTCTTTGGTCATGCAGGTCACTTTGGAGCGGTTGTTCTTTCGGGCGTACTCAAAGGCGTAACGAACAATCTTCTCACAGCCAGGGCGGCTGATCAGCTTAAGACACTGCACCACGTCATCGGTTTGCTTATGCTCAATTCCGGCGTAGAGATCCTCCTCGTTCTCACGAATAATGACCATATCGAGCTTCGGGTGCTTGGTAGTCACAAAGGGAGCGTAGGCAACACAGGGCCGCACATTGGCATAGAGCCCCAGAGACTTGCGCAGTGTCACATTCACGCTCTTGTAGCCACCGCCTTGCGGGGTCGTCAGAGGCGCTTTAAGCAGCACTTTTGTCTCGCGAATCGCCTGCCATGCCTCAGGCGTTATCCCCGAGCTATTGCCATTCTCATACGCTAGCTGACCCAGCTCAACGTAGCGCCACTCCAGCGGTGCTCCTACCGCTTCTAACACCCGCTGCACTGCCGTCATTATCTCCGGGCCGATCCCATCACCACTTGCACAGGCCACTACTTGCTTGTTCATCACAAACCTCCAGCGACTATAATAACACGAAATTAAATACACGACAATATTTTCGTAATATTTTTTCAGGACTAAGATATAATGCCTCGTAACTATGGCAGGCGAGACGAGCTGGACTTTTTTAACGAATCACTCTCATGTGCTGATCTGCCTCGCGCAGGACAGCACGGCACGGCTCCGTGATGTGGCCGTGCAAGTGGGCATCACCGAGCGCGCTGTACAGCGCATCGTCACGGAGCTGGAAGAAGGCGGCGTCTTAGTGCGCCACCGCGATGGGCGACGCAACCGCTACGAGATTAATCCCGAGGTTTCACTGCGCCATCCCCTTGAAGCGCACCGAAGCATTCGCGAAATCATCGCCCTGGGAGAGAAATTAAGTATAGACCTCTAGAGCGACGTGAGGTTGCTGATCGTGAGGTAGTACTCTTCGTCCGCAAGTGCAGCACTGGGATCAACACGGAGCGTGCGAGGCCAGCCCTCCGCGGTAAAGTCCACCTCAAGGACATCGGGCTTGCTCTTATGCGCGGCATCCACGGCATCAAGCACTTTATCAATCGTGCTATAGGCCGCTAGATGCACTGGGGCATCCACGGCCACCCCATCGCGCACGGTGATTGTCGCCGGACGTGTGTACTCCTCCGGGCAGAAGCAGCTCTTACTCACCGTGAACGAGTAGGAGCGCAGGTTCCGCGCCGCCCAGTTGGTTCGTGCCTGAGCCAGCTCTGCGTCAAAGCCTGTCAGCGAGGAGCTCCCCCCACACCCAGCCAGCACGGCCAGCCCAAGGAGAAAATTAGTTGTTCGCATCACGCCTTCTCAGACTGCAACCCACGGCTTTACCTTCAATTGTACCGATTCACAGCGGCCTCACCTCGGAGATCGTGAGATTGTACTCGTCGTCACTGGTGTCCGCACGGGGATCAACAGAGCTCGTACTCGGCCAGCCGTCGGCGGTGAAATTGACCTCCAGCACATTTGCATTGCTCATGCCGGCCGCTTCGAGCGTCTCAAAGACTTTCTCAATAGTGCCAAAAGCGCTTAAACGCGTAGGGGCATCTGTTGCCCCCTCGCGCACGGTGATCGTCACCGGGCGGGTGTTCTCTTCGAGGCAGAAGCAGCGCACTTGAACCGTGAACCTATAGGAGGATAGCCCCTTCGCCGCCCAGTTAGCACGCGCTAAAGCAAGCTGTCGGGGAAATGTCGCCGCCAGAACGCGCGGTTGCAACAAGTCAGCCTCCACAGCGCTCCCCCCGCACCCCGCAAGGCAACTGAACACCGCCAGTGCCAAGCACGAGCGAAGCCGCCCACATTTTTGGATAATCGTTGTTCTCTCCATCATTTTCCCTTAAGACCTCTTGTTCAGCAAGAGTATCAACGTGGTCTGCCAGGTTCCCTCATTTATTACTACCAACACAGAGCGGAGGGAAGAAGTCTCCGGGGAACTCTTGAACGTGCTGAGTAGTTAAGGTATCCTGAACCAACCAAATTTGCATTGGAGTTTTCCTATGATCTCTTCCCGACGGCGCTTCTGCGCTTTTCTGACTTTCGGACTTCTCTTCACGGGCTGTGCCCAGCAAGAGCCTGCCAAAGATACGGCAAGCACTCCCACAACGGCAACTGCACCGTCGGAGGCAATTTCGTCTCTCAAGATCGGGCTGATCACCCCTGGCAAGATCAACGACAAGGGCTGGAGCCAGCTCGCCAGCGATAGTGTGGAGAAGATCAAGGGCGAGATCGCGGGCACCGAGACAGTTCCGGCAATCGAGGACCCAGGCCAAGCCAATGTAGCGGGCGCGGCGCGGGACTTGGCGAAGAAGGGCTGTAACTTAATCTTCTTCCACGCCTCGGAGTACGACGATGCCGCCGCTACCGTGGCCAAGGAGTTCCCCAAGACGTATTTCGTGGTGGTTGGGGGCCGCTCCACGGGTGCGAATCTCACGCCCATTCAGTTTCAGGCGGGCGAGGCCACTTATCTTGCCGGGATGCTGGCGGGCGGAATGACCAAGACCGGGAAAGTCGCCTGCGTGGGCGGCAGCGAGATCCCGATTGTGAAAGAAGCCTTTGCCTCGTTTGAGAAGGGCGTGAAAGCTGCAAGAGCCGATGCCGAAGTGAAGATCGTCTTCACCGGCAGCGGCGATGATATTGCCAAAGCTAAGCAACAAGCACAAGCGCTGCTAGATAGCGGCGTGGACGTGCTCCACCACAACGCCAACGCCGCCGGACAAGGCGTCGCGCAGGCAGTCACCGATAAAGCCGATGCAATGTTTATCGGAGCCAACGCCCCGCAAGATGACTTAGCGACACCTAAGAACCTCGGCTCGTTTTTGGTAGATGCACAGGCCGCGTACTTGCTCGTCGCGAAAGCCGTGAAAGAGGGCAAAGTACCGACAAGCATGGAAGGCTCCGAGGTCTATCGTTATGGCTTGAAAGACAAAGTGGTCGGGCTACACTACAACGACAAGTTTGCGGGGAAAGTCTCTGACGAGCTCAAGGCCAAGATCGCCGCCGCCGAGGCTGATATTATCGCTGGCAAGGTCACGCCGTAGGGTGGAGAACCTACCCCCTACCCCCCGCCAGGCGGGGGGACAAATCGGAAAAAACATTCTGTCCTCCCCGTTGGACGGGGGCCGGGGGGGAAATATTTTAGAAGCCCGCGCTCTGACTCGCCGCTTTGGCAACTTTACCGCGCTCGACACGGTTGATTTTGACCTGCGTGCCGGAGAGATCCATGCCGTACTGGGCGAGAACGGCGCGGGCAAATCCACGCTCATGAATGTCCTCTCGGGGCTCCTACGCCCGAGCGCGGGTGAGCTTTTGCTGGAGGGCCAGTCCGTGCGCTTTTCTTCCCCCGCCGATGCCACTGCGCAGGGAATCGGAATGGTGCATCAGCATTTCCTGCTCGTCCCCCCGCTCTCCGTTGCTGAGAACCTACTTCTTTCTGCCGACAAAGCCAAGGGAGGGCCGCTCTCCTGGCCCCTGAAAAGCGTACTCACCGAGGCGCAAGCCCTCGCCAAGAGCCTTGGCTGGAACCTTCCCTGGGACGCGCTCGCCGGGAGCCTGCCGGTCGGGACACAGCAGCGCATTGAGATATTAAAAGCCCTGCGCGGCCAGACGAAGATTTTGATCTTCGATGAGCCCACCGCCGTTCTCACCCCCACCGAGACTCCCGAGCTTTTTGCCACGCTCCGCCAGCTCGCCGCCGAGGGCAAGGGAATTGTCTTTATTTCTCACAAGCTCGACGAGGTCTTAGCCCTCTCTGAGCGCGTCACAGTCTTGCGGCGCGGAAAAGTGGTCGCACGACTCACCACCGCCGAGTGCGACGCCGGAATGCTTGCGGAGGCGATGGTGGGCAGTGATAGAACCCTCTCCCCCGGCTTCATGGCCATCTCCCCCGGCTCGTTCCTCGCCACCCCCTCTTCCCCTCATGGCTCGCAAGCTCGCCCGGAAGAAGGGCAGCCTAGTGTAGAGATGGCTTCTCTCACCGTCCACAACCTCACGCTTGGCAAGCTGAAAAACCTCTCTTTCACCGTCGCCCCAGGAGAGATTCTAGGCTTCGCGGGAGTGGATGGCAACGGTCAGACCGAGCTTGCGGACTGCCTCTCGGGGATGCGTCAGCCCGAGAGTGGGGAGATTCGGGTGGATGAAATACGCCTCTCGCCCACCCCAAAAGCCGTGCGTGAGGCGCAGATCGGCGTCATCCCGGCGGATCGCCAGAAACGAGGACTGGCGCTCTCGATGACCCTTACGGAAAACCTAACGCTCGGGGTTCAGGACAGCCCTGAGTTTCGAAAGAGCATTTTTCTGAATGCAAAGGCGCTTCGTGCACGCGCCGAGCAGCTTATCCAGCGCTTCGATATTCGCGCCGAGGGGCCGGAGTCTAGGGCGAGTAGCCTCTCGGGGGGGAACCAGCAAAAAGTGGTAATTGCACGGGCGCTGTCGGGCGAGCCCAAGGTCGTGATCGCCGTTAACCCAACGCGCGGCCTGGATGTCGGAGCGATTTCGTATGTGCATGCAGCTCTTCGCGAGGCGCAGGCAGCGGGCGCGGCGATCGTGCTGATCTCCACGGAGCTGGATGAAGTGCTCACACTTTCGGACCGGGTGGCGGTACTCTTTGAGGGCAAGCTCATGGGTATTGTCGCCCCCGAAACCCCACGTGAGGAGCTGGGCCGCTTGATGGGAGGCGCAGCGGCGTGAAGCTCATTGCCTGTGTTTTCGGGGGCCTGCTGCTGCTCATTGCCGTGATTCTAGCGGCCAAAGCCTCGCCGCTTGCGGTGGCGGCAGCACTGGTGCGGGGCGCCTTTGGCTCGAAAGATAGCGTCGCCAACACCCTGATTCAGACCACCCCCTTGCTACTTACTGGGCTTGGGGTCGGGCTGGCATTTAAGGGCAAGCTTTTCAATATAGGAGCCGAGGGCCAGTTTCTGTTGGGAGCGGTCTTTGCGATCTGGGCAGGCACGCAGAAGCTCCCTACTCCTGTTCTACTACCGCTGGCCTTACTCGCGGGAGCGCTGGGCGGGGCGCTCTGGGCGGGGCTGGCGGCTGCGCTTAAGCTCTGGCGAGGTGTTCAGGAAGTGCTCTCGACGCTGCTGCTCAACTTCGTGGCGATCCAGCTCGTGGCGTGGATGGTGCGCGGCCCGCTGCAAGAGGCCGTAAAGCAGTACCCCCAGTCCGATAAGCTTGCTGTCTCCAGCCGACTGGCGTTTCTCTGGCCAGGGACACAGCTTCACCAAGGCTTTCTGGTGGCGCTGGTTCTTGCCGTGATTGTCTGGGTCTATCTCTCTAAAACCGCGGCGGGGTTTGCCCTGCGCACTGTGGGGGCAGGCGCGGAAGCCGCAGAAGCGGCGGGAATCTCGGTCTCAAAGACAACCTGGGGGACGTTTTTACTCTCAGGGGCACTCTCCGGGCTGGCGGGCGCGATCCAGATATGCGGGGTGACCTACTTTCTGGCGGATCCTTACTCCAAGGGCTACGGCTACACCGCCATTGCTGTCGCCTTGCTCGCCAACCTCTCGCCGCTCTGGACAATTCTTACCGCGCTGTTTTTCGGCGCACTCACGGCAGGCGCAACCGAGGTGCAGAGTGCGGGAGTGTCGTCGGTGGTGATTCAAGTGCTCCAGGCCGTCACGTTGCTCACCGTACTTACCTACGGCTGGCTCAGGGAGCGTGGAAAGTGATCCCGTTTCTTCTACAAACCCTCACTTTCGCAACCCCGGTGCTACTGGCCGCACTGGGGGCGGTCTTTGCGGAGCGTGCAGGCGTTGTCAATATAGGGCTAGAGGGCTTGCTTCTAGTCGGAGCACTGGTGGCGGTTCTCGTCTCGGCGGCGACGGGTCAGCCGTACCTGGGCGTGCTAGCGGCGGTGGTAGCGGCAGTGGCGATGGCGGGGATTTTCGCCGTCTTTGCCATTGGTCTGAAGCGTGACCAGGTGATTGTTGGCACGACGATCAACTTTTTAGCACTTGGTGCAACCGGGGTTTTCTACCGGGCTCTGAAAATATCCGGCGAGGTCAAGACACTTCCCGTGCTTTTTGGCGATGGCTCAACGGCGATCAACGCCATTACATTGCTGGGCTTGTTTCTGATCCCCGTGGGGCAGTGGCTGCTCTACCGAACACGGCTTGGGGTCATGGTGCGCTCCGCGGGCGAGAAGCCTGAAGCCGTCGCGGCGGCGGGTGTCTTTGTGAATCGGCTACGGACACTCACCATTCTGGTGAGTGGTGCACTCTGTGGCATGGGGGGCGCATCGCTCTCGATTGGGATCGCCAATACTTTCACGGAGGAAATGACCGGCGGGCGTGGATTTATCGCGCTGGCCGTGATTGTCTTCGGGCGCTGGAATCCGCTGGGGGTACTCAGTGCAGCGCTGCTCTTCGCCGCCGCCGATGTCTGGCAGACAAGGCTTCAAGCCCAAGGCACGCTCCACATCCCCTACCCGATTTTTCTGGCTCTCCCCTATGTCCTGACCTTGCTAGCCCTCGCGATTCGCGGCGCTAAAGTCAAGCCCCCCGCCCACCTCGGCGAACCCTTCGAGCAAGGCTAGATCTGGGGATTAAAGATAGGCTCAAGCTCTAAAAGGAAACCAGGGAGTTCAGGGGAGCAGTCCAGCGTTGTAGGGTTGTCCAGTTCTACCATCGCCGCACCGGGACGATAGATATAGACTTTTTGGCCCGCTGGGTCGAGAAGCAGAGCGAGCGACACACCAGCAGTGAGGTACTCCTGCATTTTGGTTTTTAGCGGCGGCAGGCGGTCGCTGTCGGAGCGGAGTTCTATGACAAACTCGGGAGCGAGAGGAAGAAATTTCTCCCGCTGCACCTCGGGGACAGTGTCCATGCGGGGCTTGCTCACCCAGGCCACATCGGGGGCACGCATCGCGCCATTGGGAAGCTCAAAGCCCGTGTTAGAATCGAAGACGTAGCCAGAGCGTCTCTGGCGATTCCAGGCCATGAGCTGGTAGTTTAGCTCGGAATTACGGTTTCCGGTTCGGCCTCCGGTTGGCATGGTAACAGAGAGTCTCCCTTCCGGGGTTCGCTCCAGACCGAGCGGCTGGTTCGCCTGACAGACACGGAAAAATTGCTCACGGTTGGTGGGATCGAAGCCAAGCGGCAGGCGCAGCTCGTACTCACCGAAGAGAAAAATCGGCGGGGCTAGTTCCTTTTCCTTGGATTGTACTCGTCCACTCATAGTCCGTACTCCTTGCGAGAATTATATCGTCAGATTCAATAGTTCATGGGGATTGGTAGCGTATGGTGCGGTTGTAGGTGGCGACTTCTTCGGGGGGGACGATGCGTGATTCAGGGAGGCTGGTGTTGAGAAATCCCACGAGCAGCCGATAGGGCGCGGGGGGCTGGTTCGGGGTGAACGTCCCCGCTCCAAAGGCGGTTCCATCGGCGAGCAGGCGCAGGCGCGTCCACTGCCCCGTTGTGGGCGCAAGCTCTAATGTCCCTTCGAGTTTTCCCGTGTAGCCACGGCGACCACTTGCTGTTTTCAGATCAAAGCGCCCTGAGAGCTGGAGCTGTGTGGGAGAGAGAATCTGGGCACTCAGCTGGGCGCTACGGATTTCAGACGCTTCCCACATATTGGGCGTCCCACGCACATCGTCTACGAGATGGAACCGTGCAATGCGGCGCACCAGCGTGGCGGGCAGCACAAAAGCCGTGCCTTTTGGCCCCTGAGCCAGGCGCGCGATTGTCTTTTGTTCGGCGGCGTAAACCCAGCAGAAATCTCGCCCAATCCCGTTGTTCAGAACCGAGCAGGTGCTAGGCGGCGCAGGAATCCGGGCAAAAACTTGTAGAACTTGTGCAGTGGGTGGCGGCGTGATACTAAAGGCAGCGGCCTTCTCAG
>JANNDD010000746.1:0-1297 GCA_031387365.1 Armatimonas sp.
GTCAAGGGGTTCGTAGGGGGAACCTGCTGGAGAGGCAGGTCAACTTCATCGGCAAGTGCTTCAACGGTTTGCGGCGGCAGATCTCTTAGAATCTCTTGGCGGATTAGGGCAGCAACCCCTGCATCTGCCTGTTTTTGGGCGTTGGTGGGAACGAAGACCTCGCGCTTTTCTAGCTCCTCCACACAGACCTTGCAGAAATAAGCCCCAGGGCGCTCAAGAGTCCCTTGCCCAGATGCCCGTAGACGCCTCTGTACGGCTCGAAGAGCCGCCTTCCAGGCGTCCAAGCACTCATTCCTTTCGGCGATCTCCCAGAGCTGCTGAAATCGCCTCAGGCTCTCGGAGTCCCCGGTAAGGGCTACGACCTCGGCCACTTCCTTCTCCGCTATGGCATATATGCCTTTCCCCTGAGCGTTGGGCATTGGGCGTTGGGGAGGTGTGGGTGCTTGTTTCTCGCTTTCGCTAACGTTCAACGTTTCTTTAATAGATACATTCGTATCTTTCTTTTCCGGAGAACGCTTTCTTTTAGTGGGTGCAAATTTTGCACCTCCAAAATTTGGAGCTCCAAAATTTGCACCTCCAGAATCAGGCATAGCTGCATCAGGATTTACGTCCGTTTGGAGAGCGGGCTCTACCTCTGCAAGGCGATCTCTTGTGGCAAGCCGAGTGCGGGTAATGGCTTCCTTCTGACGCTCTGTATCGGCCCAACGCAGAGCATAGCGTGCCCCGTGACGATTATCGTGGCTTGCGGTCTCAATGACGAATCCTGCTGCGATAGCCTCGCGAATGCCTTGACGGGCCGAGTTGATTGACAAGGCGCTTTTCTCGGTGATTTGGGAGAGCGCTAGCTCAGCCTCGATTCGCCGCTCACCGGTCACACTGTCCTGCCAGCCAAGGGTTTCTCGAATCAGCACAGCCACAATGACGATGACGCACTTGGGATAGTCTCCACGAATAATCTCGTCGAAGAACTGGTTGGGCGTGGGCGTGAAGTTCGCCTCAAGCCGCTGGAACCCATGAAAGTTTGCCATCGTCATGCCCTCCCTTACAGCTCCTCGTCCACAGGAGCGGGCGGCATCACATGATCGGCGTAGAACGCGGCGAAGGCTTCCGCAATCGCATCTTGCTTGCGGTACTTTCGCTTTGCATCCAGTCGGTTAACACGCTCCACGTAGTCGTCCAGGTACTTGTTCAGCTTGGCGGACACCCGGATTGTCACCACCGCAATCTCATCGTCACCGGCAATCTCCAGTGCCCGCGTAAGCCTTCCTTCCCGTTCCGACCCCTGGCTGGCTCTTGC
>JANNDD010000799.1:0-4573 GCA_031387365.1 Armatimonas sp.
CCATCTCTACGGCTACGCGATGTACTTTGACCTGGCCGCCGACGAGAGTGAGAAGAAACGTGTCGCTACTTTGGTAGATAAGATCGTCGGGGGAATCGTGGAGCATGGCTTCGTGCTCCAAGATATTGATGGTAAATCAACGCAGTGGGGCAACTGGTCCCCCGAGAGCCTCAACGGTGATCCGAACTGGAACGAGGAGAGGTATGGAAACTCCACAGAGATCCTGGCACACCTTGGGGTTGCGTATCACGTCACTGGGAAGCAAAAATACCGCGACGCGGCGCAGCTTCTGATTACCCAGCACGGCTACGATAAAAACATGCGCAGTCTTGCCTACAAGACCCCGTCGGAGCGGACGCACATCAACGACGAGCTGCTGGGAATGGTCTTTCAGAATCTCTTCAACCATCTAATTTCCCCTCAGCTCCACCCCGATGCCCTCGCGGCGATTCGCCAGTGGCACGCCACCTGCCGCCGCGACCATATCCCCTTCTATGACTTCGTCTACAACCAGTTCTCCGGCCAGCACGTCCCGCTGGAGCCCGCCGTCGAGACGCTTAGAGACTGGCCGCTGGACATGATCGAGTGGACGGTGGACAACCGCAACCGCGAGGACATCCAAATCGAGCGCACCCCTGGCACCGACGATGACCGGCTCACCAAGATTCTGCCCCGGAGTGAGATGGGGCTTGTGATGTGGGATCAGGAGCCGTACAAAACCGTCATTGGCAGAAACGGCGAGCGCGAAGACAAGCCCACCGACTGGCTCCTCGCCTACTGGATGGGCCGCTACTGGGGCCAGCTCAGTGCTCCGTCACGCTAGGCTCCCAACTTTCTTCTAAACTCACAACGATGAAGCCTACAGGAACTTCCCCAAGGCTTCATCAATTTTATGCGACGACTTCGTCTTGTTTTTCTGCTCACTCTGATCCTCCTGGGAGGTGCTCAGCCGGGGCGTGCGGTCGTGCAGTGGGCACGGCAGTACAACCTTCCCTGTTCAGGGTGTCATGCAGGCTTCCCGCGCCTCAACGACACGGGAATCCGTTTCCGTCAACTCGGCTACCGCTTCGATGCGAATGAGGAGCCCAAGCTCGCCCTGGAGAATCTTGTTGGCCCCACCTGGGCTCCCGGACTGACTGTCAATAGTGACGATACGACGACGCTCCAGCGACGTGGAGTGAAGATCCATCTCGGTGGTGCACTTACATCAAACATCGGCCTTCTTGTCCAGCCGACGCCGGGTGAGAAAAATAACTTTAACATGGCACAGATGCTTATCACCCAAGGGGCGTTTCGTCTCACGGCGGGCCGCCTCTATGCTTGGGAAAACGGTGGCGGGGCTGGGGCGGCGGATCGCTTCCCCACGAGTAGCCTCCCCCGGATGTTTGCATCGTTGGGCGGTATCGCAATAGGTGACCTGGGAACGGGTTTCCGCCTCGACCACAGCGATACCAACTTCAACCAGCTCTCCCTTTTCTCCACCGACCTGAGCGGGGGCGGGGCGCGCACTCCAACACAAGGGCTCGCGCTCTCCCGCCGCCTGCGCCCCAAGGGCCTAAACTACGCCGAGATTTTTGCCGCCACCACAAAACTCACAACGGGGGGCTCCGCACAGCGCCTTGGAGCAACGATCAGCAACTCCCAGGAGACCAAGGACGGCGAGCTGCACTGGCTCTTGTTGGGCGGCGCACTCTTTGGCAGCAGGGCCAGCAAGCGACTCGGGGCGGGGTTTGTTGAGGTCGACTGGTTCCCCCTTCCCCGCAACATTGTCCTCTTACGCACCGAGCTGGAGCAAGGAGTTACCACCAGCGGCACCCGCCTCGGAGTCACCCTCGGAACCGCAACCCAGTTCTCGCCCCAAGAGCGCCTGGATCTCGACTGGACTCCTAAGCGCATAAATGCCACGACTGCCCCCTTCACCGCTAAGCTACGGTTCTTTTTCTAAGACAGGAAATACAGCGCACTATGCCGAAACAAACGGCATGTCACTGAAGATTACTGAGATTGAGCGCATCACGCTCACTGTGCCGTTTACGCCCCGCTGCGACAAGTGGAATGCCCGCGAGGTCTGGCAGTGGAAAGTGGTGGAGGTCTGCCGGGTAGAGACCGACGCGGGCTTCGTGGGCTGGGGCGAGACACTTCCCCACTACACCTGGGGCCGGGTGACCGATGAGTCCGTGGCGCGCGTAAAGGGCAAGAACCCGGCGGACTTTCTGGGCGATGACACCCTCGGGGCGGGCTTGCAGATGGCGCTCTATGATGTGGTTGGGAAGGCGCTCGGGGTGCCGGTCTATAAACTGCTCAACCAGCCAATCGTCCGCCCGTGGTGCCCGATCTCCTGGTGGACAATTGACTTCCCCCCCGAGGCGCTCGCCGAGGAAGCCAAAGACGCGCTAGCGGCGGGCTACGTGGCCTACAAGACCAAGGCTCGCCCGTGGTGGGATGTCTGGGCGCAAGTGGAGGCGCTCAGCGCCGCGTCGCCGGAGTACTTCAAAATAGACCTAGACTGGAACGAGTTTCTGCTCAACGCCAGCAACGCCGCGCCCATCTTGCAGTCGCTGGACACCTACGAGCGCGTCGCGCTGTATGAGTCCCCCATTCCGCACCGGGACTTGGAGGGAAATCGCCTGCTGCGGCAAAAAACCAACCGCCCGATTGCCCACCACTTCGGCGCCGTCCCGTTTTCCAGTGCTGCCCGCGAGGAGATCTGCGACGGCTTCGTGGTCGGCGGCGGCGTTTCAAGTATCTTGCGGCAAGGGGCACTCGCCGCCGCCTTTGAGAAACCGTTCTTCTTGCAGCTCGTGGGCACGGGCCTCACGACCGCACTCTCCGCGCACCTTGGGGCGGTCTTGCCTTTTGCGCAGTGGCCCGCCGTGAACTGCCTCAATAACTTCGCCGATGATCTGTTAGTCACGCCGCTAGAAATCTCCGGCGGCTTCGTCCATGTCCCCGAAGCGCCCGGCCTGGGCATTGAGTTTGATGAGAGCACGCTCACCAAGTACAAGATGGAGCCGCCCTACGAGATCCCCAAGGAGCGCCATATCCTCTCGGTGGTATGGCCCGGCGGACGGGTCGTGCACTACAACAATCTCAGGCAAGCCGCCTGGAACGACGGCTGGGCGGGCAATATCCCGGTTCAAGAGCGCGGCGTCACTATGGAAACTCGCCTCGATGATGGCTCCCAAGACTTCGCGGAGCTGTTTGCCAAGACCGAGCTCGGGCCGGTGCGAGATCGGCGCTAGCTGCCGTCCAGGGTTCCGTTGATGTAGGCTTGTGCCTTGTCCCAGACTAACCCGCCTATGGTGCGCCCCATCTTTCGGCCCTCTATATCGGCGGTTTCGAAGTGGATGCCGCCGTAGCGTCGGGACGCGCCTGCCTGATCCGCGATCTCCGAAAACGTCGTCCAAGTGGTTACGAGCGACTCAATCCGGGTGACCGCGCTTCGAGAGATGGAGGGCGAGTACACAAACGTGTCGCTGCCAGTGAAGCGCTTGAGCACCTCGGCGGCGGCGGCGCTGAACGTACTATGGCCAGAGGTGTACTCCGGGAACGGTGGGGTAAGAAAGTCAGAAGACTGTGCGGGTACCCAGCTGCCAGTGCCTGGCGAGAGCGCACGAATCGCGGTGATGGGCCGCGAGGTATTGTAAAACCGCTTGCACTCCCAGCACCCAATGCCCGCGTCCATCACGGCGTTGCCAAGGGTAAAGAAGAGCTTCACATCCCGATCCAGATCGTACTGATCCCGGTCGGAGACGGCAGTGGCGAAGAACAGCCAGTGCCCTGGTGGCTGCACCGAGCGTGGCCCGTCGGCCCAGTACTCCACCAGAGCTCTCTGCTGGGCTGTCAGGTCAGCGGTGAGCTTAATGACATCGTTCATCTGAGCGATATAGAGTGCGGAGCCAAACTCGGGCGGGGCTACCGGGCGCAGTGCCGAAGACGACGCGAACGCGAACGGCGTCACGAGGCCCCAGTGCGGCGCGATATAGGCGGGGGCACTGCCGTTGGGAAAGCGAATCTGCTGCCAGTACTTCGGGTCTACCACGGAGTCGGGGCCGTTCACCGGAACATAGCCCGTGGTATCGGCGTAGCTATTGAGCTGGTTGGCCCCGTCGGTGTGGTGGAAGCTCAGGAGCTCTTGCGCACAGCGATTCCCGATTCCTGCCGCCGTGGTGGTATCTAGCGACAGGTTAGCAGGATCGTAGCCGAGACTGGTCATTAGGCTATCAAACGCCACTTTCTGGGAGGGATAGAGATCCACGAGTGCTCGGTACGTTGCAAAGCTGACGGCCTCCTCTTTGTTGCTCTGGATCCGCTCACCCTCGGGTCGCCGAAGCGAGCCACCGAGTTGCGTGCCCACGGCAATGGCATCGTAGCAGGCCCAGGCATCGAAGGCGGCGGTGTGAATCATCGCAATTGCCCGGGCGTTCATGGGCGGCCCCAGGGTCGTCTTGCTGATGGCGTTAAGAACTTCCTGTGCCCAGCGCCCCGAGACGCTTCGGCTTGGAGTACTGCCTCCCCCCCCACCGCCACAGCCCACGAGGGCAAGGGTAGGAGGCAGCGCAAGCGCTCCAGC
>JANNDD010000816.1:0-10955 GCA_031387365.1 Armatimonas sp.
GTGGGACAGATACGGGTTCCCACATTGCAGCGATGTCCACCGCTACAGATGATGCCGTTGAAGGAGTATTTGCCAGGGCAGTAGGCGCAGTACGCGCTGCCAACTGGAGAGAGACGCTTGCATTTCAGACAGAACATGGAAGTAACCCTTTCAAGGTTGAGGATGGATTTAAAGTGGAGGAGGGAGATCTCCAGATAGGAGAGCGAGGCCCATCGCTGAGGAGCTGGGCGAACGTGGTGATGCGCACCTGTGCTAGCTGTGGCGCGTCGAGTTCGGCGACAACGCTCTGGATGGTCTGCACCCGCTCGGGTGATGTGGTCACGATTCCTAGGTGGAGACTAGGGCAGTCGGGGAAGCGTCTTCTCAGTGCTCCTGTACTAGTATAGAGAGCGTAGGCTTGGAGCTTGGCTTGCAGGGCGACTCTGCCTTGAGTGGCCATGTCCGCTTCGAGGTGAACCGGGACGAGCTGTCCACACCACTGGAGCATCGCTAAGCCATCAGGGCGCAGCTCCTCGGTTTTCCAGTCGCCAGCCGTTTTTCCACTATTCTCACTTGCTTGCTTCCACTGGTAGCGATAACGAGCATCACTCTCACAGAGAAACTCTTTAACCTGGTAGCCCTGATCGGGGGCAAAGCGATGCAGCGCCACCGCGATCTTGGCAACGGCGACAGCATGACCAACGTAGCTTGGGACGGCATGGATTCGCCGCCGCACCAGGGCGATGTCGGCTTCGATACTCTCGGCGACAGGTCGAGCGCCGTTTTCGGTGATGCGGTAGGCAAACTGCCCTGGGTGGGGGAGTAGGCCGCGTAGCCCCACGGGAAACGCCCCAAGTGGCAGTGCTTCGCCTTCCATCAAGCCTGCATCCACGAGCTGCTTGATACGCCGTGTCATGAGCCGCCGTGTCTTGCCTGGAAAGGCGAGTGTGTGCAGGTCATCTCTGAGGAGAAACCCGTGGCGATATGTACAGATTAGGGCGTTGAGGTCGCGCGGCTGAAGACGAAGGTTCATGTCTTCTTCCTCCGACGGGCTGGCTTGGTGGGCTCTGGAGCCTCCCGGACTTCGACGATTGTTGTATTCGTTTGAGTCTTGGTCTTTGCAGGGGCGGCTTCACTGGTCTCTGCCTCAGCGGGGCTATCTGGATCAGCTGCCACTGGAAGATCTGCCTCAGTGACAGTCTTTGCAGCTTCCCCTTCTGATGCACTCCCCCAGTGTGCGAGCGCTGCCCGTCGCAAGGCTTTCACCTTCTCCGCTGTCACTTTGGGGTAAGGAGTATTGAAGGTCTGCATTCGACAAGGGGAGTGCCCCTGACGCAGTAGAAGCGCCTCGCCAGGTTTGGCCTGCATCAAAAGCGTTCGCACCACCACCTTGGGAAAGTCATCGCTACTAATCCAGCCAGCCAGGTTCTCCGCTTGCTGTGGTCCTTGGGAGAAGAAGCACATGGTTCCCACGACATCGATCATCAGAGAACGCAGCGAGGAAGAAAGGCTACTTGGGGTCTGGGTGATGAGGGTGCAGAACGCGCCGAACTTGCGTCCCTCACGGATCAGCTCACCCAGCGGCTCCTCAATCGCGGTGGCGTAGTTAGCCGCCTCGTCGAGCAGGAAGTGAATCCCGCTGGTAGGCTCTTCCCCAACAGCGCGATCCGAGCGCATGACGGCCTTTATCGCTGCCGAAAGGAACAGTGCACCCACAACTCCTGCAACACTTTTTGCCGTCTCGTCCGCCGCAAGGCAGACTAGAACGATGGGATTCTTTACTTTCTCGAAGTGCTCTCGAAACGAATAGATTTTCTCCGTTCCTCCCAGTGTTGCCCGGAGCCTGCGGTGAGTGGCAATCAGCGGAGAGAGCTTGTTGGTGACAGGAAGCACCCGACCATCGGGGTCTTTGACCCTATCGAAGCGCTCAAAGAACCGGAGTACGATGGGGTCGTTTATTCCAGTGAGAACCATGGCGCGAAACTCTGGTTCGGTGAGCATGCGCTCGATGTCGAGAATGGTGAAAGAGCCCGACGAAGAGAGGGTAAGAGCCAGTAGGATATGGCGAAGATCGTCAATGAGCTGGACGCCAAGTACTCCATCGCCCCAGACCTGGCGCAGCACATCCAGGAAGAATGCCGTTGCCGCGTAGCCGTCATTGCCAATTTCCAGCAACGGGTTGAAGACAACAACCGGCTCGCCTTTTACTCCATAGGTGCTGCGCTGACGAAGATCCAGGAGTACGAGGCGCTCCTTAAGCTCCTCCGGCGTGTAGCGCTCGGCAAGGTACTGAAGGAGTAAGTCGGTGGACTCTCCCCGGTAGTCGATATTGACGATCCCGTTGCCGCGAACGAGATCATCCAGCATCAGAGTGCGGGCCAGGGTGGTCTTTCCCGAGCCAACCTGGCCCGTGATGAAGCAGTGCCTTAGGCGGGTCTTGAAGTAGATTTCAACGGGTTCCGAAGCGCCAGGCTTTCGCGCCGAAGGGATCGTTGAGCCGATCACGACGGCTTTCCCGAGTTTCTCTGGCGGACTGGCAGACTTTGCCGCTCGGCGCTTTTTGACGCGTTTTTCTACTTGGCCGACCACAGTGTTGTGAAGGATGCGGCCCGCGCTTTCGAGTAAGTTTACAATCATTGATTTTCTCCTGAGTGAAAACGAGGAAGGAATAAAGAGATGTCAGAGTGGTTTTAAGCCACTTGCTGAGGGAGGAGGCCGTCCAAGCTGTACCTGGGTGAGCACAGGACTTGGCACGCCATCAGGTACAGGCAAGGGAGTGCTAGGACTGTCTTTAGTCGTCGCCTTTGGAGTTGGATCGCCGGAACCACCAGAGGTAGTAGCGCTTCTTGACGATCTTCTTAGGCGGCGAGGGAGCGACGATCTGCTCGGGGATGATCTGGTGGGGGAGCGGGGTGAACACGTCGGCATACTTGCTCACCAGCGCCGTCAGTCGTTTAGCCTCGTCTTGCTCTGCGGAACGGGCTTCGTCCAGGAGGCTTTTCGTGCGTGACGATACCTCGGGCTCCTGCTCCTCTTCGTCATCGAGCGAGTCCAGAAGTTTGCGCTCCTGAACGATGCGCTCTTTGAGGGAGAGCAATAGACTGCCCTCTTTGAGGATGCGGGAGAGGTTAGGAGGTGCTGGCTGCATCATCTCCGCAGATCGCTTGTTGAAGCGCTCTCTTAGCTCCTGGAGGCCGTCAGTGAAGGCGACTGACTCGGTTGCTCGGAAGCCAAAGCCTGCCAGAATGCCCCCGATGAGAATGTAGACCCAGAGTGGCTGAATCTTGGCTAAGCGGTTGTAGCGGTTGATCTCGTGGGCGAAGGACTCTAGGGCGACACCCTCAAATACCGCCAGTAAGACCCAGAGCACGGCCAGAATGACCGCTCGCCAGGTGACTTCTTTCCAGAGGCGCGCTGACTTGGTTTCATGATGCGCGGTGGCCCGAAGTCGTCCTTGTTGCTGAGACTCAACGGCTCCTGCGAGCTTGAAGGTGGCTCCAACAAAGAAGAGGATCACCAGCTT
This sequence comes from Armatimonas sp., assembly GCA_031387365.1. GTDB lineage: Bacteria > Armatimonadota > Armatimonadia > Armatimonadales > Armatimonadaceae > Armatimonas. The sequence continues at coordinate 3,503 of JANNDD010000816.1, forward strand.
GACGATGGTTGCTGGGTGATCCAAGGTTCTGAAATCATCGCTACTCAAAGCACTGTAAAGTGCCCCCACCGAGATCGCGACCGAGGCTCCCAGGCAAAGCGGGCCTGCGACTTTAAAAATCTGAACCCGTCCGCCGCTAACACCGGGCACCGGCGTCTCACACCAGATATCGGAGGGGGTGCGCATACGCTTGGAGATCGCTTCCATCGTCTGCTGGGAGAGGGTGTCGTAAGACAGAGCTACTCCCGCCTCAGCGGTGGCATCGGCAAACCTGGGTATCAGTTCATCTCGCTGCTCTTCGAGCCTGAGGATATGAGAGTAGACTTTATCTCGCCGGGCTGTCTCTCGCTGGAATCGCGTACTAATACGGCCTGTATGGGCTTTAATCTCCTCCTCTGCCTGCTTTTCCAGGGCAAGGCGGCGGCGTACTGATCGCAGCTTGCAGTCCACCTGATGGAGAATCTCCTCGCTTGCTGTTGGGTGAACTCCTGCGAGCCTGGCGGCCAGTCGCGCCGCGCTCTGATTGTCATGGTCTCCGATTTTTGTGTAGTGGACGCCCCCAATAGGCTCCCAGCGTGAATCTTCGTCTAGATTGAGCTTCAGTGCTGGACCTTGACCGTTCGTGCCGTTCTGCTCAGGAATACTCACTTGCCACCTCCTCGTGCTGTACCTTCTAGCTCTACCTTCTCGGCAAGCTGCTGCTGGAGAGTGTGCAGCTCCCTGAGAGCCATTTGTGCATCGTGGAGCGTCGCGATTCGTACTCGATCCCCCAGGGGAGCGAGAGCATCTTTCAGGCGCTGTGCGAACTCTCCCACATCGGTGACAGGGAGAATAAAGATGCGAGCGAGATTAGGAGACTTCGCAAGTGTCCTGGCCTGTCGAGTAATACTCTTGAGATCATCAAAGCCACCATCGGTCAGGATCACAGAAATAAAGGGACGCTTCTGGGCGAGAGCAACGGCAGCATCTTCCTTGACAGCGTTCAAGACGGGCTCACCGGGAGTACCTACGCCGGTGCCTTGTTTAAGCACGGCTTCAACGCCATTGTGGAAGCCGTGAGTATCGAGCGCCGTACCCTGAAAGAAGGGGCTGGAACGCGTCTCGCTCTCAAAGTGCCGACCAATGATGGGGCACCCCGGAGCAAGCTCATGACCAATGAGCTGGTCGCTGAGCGAGATAAAGCCTTCCCTGAGATCCTTGGTACTGTCTGTGACATCGAAGGTGATAGCCACCAGTGGCCGCTTCGAGTCATCAGGTGGGGTGCACCCTTGCACGATCACGATGGTGGCTAATCCAATGAGTAACAAACCACTCTGCGCGGGACGGATATTTAGCACGGGACGGATATTCACGGCGTTCCTCCTGACCAGATGACTTGCGAGAGCTTGAGGCGTTTTCTAGGGCTTGAAACGCTGTCTAAAACTCATGGCATTTTCTGGTTGAGGGTAAAGTACGTCACAAATCAGGAGAAGACGATGTGCTATGGGGTATCGTTTTTTGGAGGGGTAGCAGATATACCAAAATCATGCCCTGCATCAATATCGAAGGGCTAGCCGAGAGGGGAAGTCGCCGTGAGTATTAATGAAAAACCAATCCGATCCGACGAGAAAGTAATGGCCGCTGCCGCTGGAATGTATCTGCGGCAACTACGGGAAGAGCGCAAAGTTAGCATCATGAACTTGGCTGGCCTCTGTGGAGTTCTCACCCGAACGATCCAGGAGATTGAAACGGCTGCAACGGTTCGCCCTAAAAGGCATACGCTACTTGCCATTCTGCACGGCCTTTCCAGTCTGAAGCGACTCACTGCTGATGAGCGCAAGAAGGTATTAGAGCCATTCGGCTTCCGCGATCAGTCCCTACTCCCCGAGGGGGAAGAGGTTCTGAGTATCGCCCGCCAGTGGGAACGCTCTGTCTTTGAACTGCCGCATCCCGCCTACCTCGTGGACTTTGCCCATCGCTTCATAACGTGGAATCGGTACGCCCCGGGGGTGATCGGGCTTACCTACGGCCACCCGGCTCTGGAGAAGATGCGCGGGCGAACTCTGTTTGATCTGATCTTTGACCGGCAGTTTGAGACGGCGTTTGCCATCAAGAACAAGGAGACGTTTTTGCCGGAGATGCTCTACGTGATGCGCTGCGAGTTTGAGCCCTTCAAGGAAGACGAGTGGTGCAAGGAGTGCATCCGAAATGCTAGAGAGGCCCATCCCCAGTTTCGGGCACTATGGGATAAGGTGCAGAAGATGCCTGTACAGGAGCTGGGGCTTCGGACAATGGGGCCGATCATCACTCAGCCTGCGGAGGGTGAGGAGCTGAGCTTCCACCTTCTGGGAACCGATTTCGTCAACGACTCGCGCTTTCGGGTGATCCAATATCTCCCTGCCAACGTAGCGACGATGCGAAAATGCCTGGAGTGGGTCGAGGCGCAGGAGTGAGATGCAGATTAGCCGCTCGGCTCTCGGGCTATCCACGTTTCCGCATAAAGCGGCGGACAATTTGTAAAACCCCAAAAATCGCCCCAAGAAAACAGAGGCCCAAAATTAATCCAAAAAATAGCATCATTAACGAGTGAAATCTCGGGGATACGGCATCATAAATGAGAGTTATTATGCATATTATGAGACATACGAAGCCAAGTTTAGGACTGATTACGCCTTCTGTTTTTTTAATGTTCGCCTTGGCAAGATTTAGACGGTCGAGTGTTTCTATATCTTTATTTGCAACAAACTCTTGAAATGCCTTCTCATGCTCGACAAGTGCATGGAGCCGCTGATCTGCCTTATCTTTTTCTAATTTGTCCAGGATGCCCATGATTTTTGTCCAGGGGCTTTTGGCACGCCGTTCTAACTTATCCAGTTCCGAAAGGTTTTTATCAATCAATCTTGTGGATATGCCCTCGGCGCATTCCTTTGCTGCTGTCAGTGCTTTCCGCGCCTGATCAAAGCGTCCAAGCTCCATGCACATTACGCCGAGCAAGAAATACATCTTCTCCGTAGCCCCCAGCTTAATTGCTAGCTCCAACAGGCGAATTGTTTTGTTAACGTCTTCTATGTGCTCGTGTGCCGCAAAATGCACTCGAATATGGGCCTCCTCGTAGAGACATAGTGCTTGGAGGCGCAAGCCCTCTTCGTCGGGCAACGCAGCCGCATGCTGCTGGACAATCTGCAAATCACTGTTGATGAGGGCTAATCCTGCTTCGCGGCGTTGAGGATATTCCGGGGCGATGCTCTGTGATTTCTTCTTCACCTCATCTAGGAGTGAGAGGCCGATTTGCATTTGCTGCTGACTCATTGCTCGGTGCTCTTTCAGATGTAAACGACCGTGACTCCCGAGAGAGATAAGACGCCCTGCTCCTTACCATCGACGTAGACGGTGTAGCTCCCTGGCGATATGCTCTCAAAGTGGGCAAGGCCATTTTCGTCTGTGTACTTCTCATAGTTGCCCCCGGAATAGACCACCACCCGACTTCGATGGGCTGGATTCCCGGTTGCCTCGGAAACCACCTTAATACTGACCATTGCTCTGCCTCCAAGCCGCTCATTGCGGCACTGATAGATTGGTCATTTTATCATGTATATATCCTGTGGGATTTATACTGTGTGATTATTACCGTGGTTTGTATCCGCTAATTCTTCAATCCTGTGGGGATGCAAAAGAGAAAAACCCTGGAGAATCGTGACCCGCTTCTTCAGGCAGTCGCAACAAGAATCCGAGCGCTTCGTGAGGGAAAAGGAATCGCTCAGGAGGTCTTTGCCTACGAGGCCGGGATAGACCGGAGCTACTACGGTGGGATTGAGCGGGGCAAGTATAGCCCGACGGCCATCAACTTAGCGAAAATCGCAGTGGCGCTCGGGGTCGAGGTGGGGGAGCTGTTTCCCACTTGCGAGGTGCTGCGCGACCTTCTCGGGATCGAGCAGTCATAGCCAAGTTAAGTCAGGAATCGACAACTCTGTTTGACAAATACTATTGTAGATAGTAAAATAAACCTATCTTTCAATAAGTTTTGTCAAATGGAGATAGACGCCTTCTTTGCCCAGTACCCGCTTTTTACCACCGAGGAGCTAGATCGCTTCTTGGCGATAAAGCGTACAGAAAATGCAGCACCTGAGCGGCTTGCCCAGGCCCGAAAGTCGTTGCTGAGCTATCACAAGAAGGCGGGGCATGTTCTGCTCGTCCGACGCGGGCTTTATGCTACAGTGCCTGCTCACCGAACTCCCGCCCAGCAGCCGGTAGATAGTTTTCTCATTGCTTCTCGTCTTACACCCGATGCAGTCATCGCCTACCATGGGGCGCTTGCCTTGCATGGTCTGGCACACTCACTCCGGGAGGAGATCGTTGTGCTCTCGGATCAGTCGTTCGTCAACCCCTTGCGCTTTCGCGGAACCCTCTATCGCGCCGTGCCGCCTCCGCGTGAGCTGCCCGTTTCCGATGCACTGACTTTAGGCATTGAAACTTGGGATCGGCAGGGACTCTCCGTTCGGGTTACCGACTTGGAGCGAACTCTCGTGGACTGCCTGGATCGTCCGATGCTCTCCGGTGGCTGGGAGGAGGTCTGGCACTCGCTGGAAGGGCTGGATGCCTACCTGAATCTGGAGCGGTTGCTAGAGTACACCCTGAAGCTGCGCACGGCAACAACAGCGGCGAAGGTGGGGTACTTCCTGAGCCAGCACCAGGAGCGCCTACGGGTGCCAGAGGGGGCTTTAGAGCGCCTGCGAGCGCACCGCCCCAAGCGAGCACACTACGTGCTTCGGGATAGGATCGTGGGTCAGGTTCCCGGACGCGCCAAGTTTATCCCCGAGTGGAACCTGATGGTTCCAACGCTCTTGGGTGAAGAAGCCTATGAGGAGATCCTGGTATGAAGTTTTCCCGTGAGCAGCTGGAGGGGTATGCGGGTACTTTGGGCTTTCAGGTCAGCGCACTGGAGAAGGTGGTGCGCCTGGTCGAGTTCCTCGTGGCTTTCAGTGAGCATCCAACCCTGAAGGACGTTCTGGCTTTGAAGGGCGGGACGGCGCTGAACCTGTTTGTCTTTGACCTGCCGCGCCTCTCGGTAGATATTGACCTGAACTATGTGGGGGAGCGTGAGCTGGTCGCGATGCAGGCAGCACGTCCTGGCATCGAGGCGGACATCGCTCTCATCGCCCGGCGGCTGGCTCTTCGTGTGCAGGCTCCCAAGTTCGCTCATGCCTTGACGAGCTGGACTTTGGGCTACACCAATGTGCTGGGGAGTCAGGATTCGCTCAAGGTGGAGGTGAACTACCTCTACCGGGTTCCTCTGTTTGATCTGGTGCGCCGTGACAGTCCGGTGAGCCTTCCGATTCAGGCGCGGGGCGTTCTGACAATGAACGATTATGAGCTGGCGGCGGGCAAGCTGACGGCGCTGATTGCCCGTCGTGCGAGTCGTGATCTCTATGATACGCACCTTCTTCTGACGACACGACAGTGGGACATCCCGACTCTTCGTCGTGCTTTCGTGCTCTACGGCGGCATGAACATCGAGGACTGGCGCAAGGTGAGCATTGAGGACATCGACAAGTCTGTGAACCGTCTAGAGGCGGATGTCTTGCCTCTGCTTCGCGGTGCTGCTGCCCAGCGTTTCCGTGATTCCGGTATGCCCGGTCGTCTGCTTGCCGAGACGAAGGAGGCGCTCGGTGTGGTGCTGCCTCTGAGTGAAGGAGAGCTGGCGTTCCTTGAGGCGCTGGCGGGTCGCGGTGAGATATTGCCTGAGCTTCTGGGTATGGAGGGTGAAGTTTCGGACTGGGTTCGTGAGCATCCTGGTCTTCGTTGGAAGGCACTCAATGTCCAGAAACTCAATAAACTCCGCTCCTCCAGATAGAAGCTCCGCATTCTGCTTGAACAGCGGAGCTTGGATTTGACTTACGCGGCTTGGCGGAAGTGACTTACGCGGCTTGGCGGAAGGAGACGGTTCCCGCTTCGTTCACGTCCACGATCAGGCTTCCCGCCAGTACCCCATCGAGCAGTGTCTGGTTGAGGGTGAGGGCAACCTGACGATCGGCGGCGTTTAGAGTCTTGGCGCGGCGCACCCTAGTGGTGAGCGTCTTTAGCTCCTCCGCTTCCGCATGTACCCCGCGTGCCCAGAGCACTACGGCAAGCGCCTCTTGCTGGCTTGCACCGCTCACACCTCGTCCTCGAAGTAGCGAGTCTATGAGTATTTGCGCCTGCGCCCCGTGATCCACCACAGAGCTTCTACGCCGTCGCCTAACCACAGGCGCTACTATTGCCACCGTCTCTTCCACTGCCGCCACTTCGATAGCAGCTTTCGGTCGTCGTCCCATTTTTATTTTCCTTTATGTCCGCGAAGTCAATTTTGTTTGCCTGATCATTGACTTACTTTGCCTGATCATTGACTTACTTTGTGATTGCCAATGGATTGTTTGTACCTAAAACCTGGAGATTCTGAGAAGCTTTAGTCCAGGTTTTCCTCAGATAAATTGGCAAGCAAACCACTCATTTCTACTTGGCTGGGGAAGAGTTCACCGACTTCAACACCAAGTGCTAGGGCGATGCGAGCTAGGTTGGATGCGGTGATATTGTAGCGGCCCCGCTCGATCGAGCCATACCAAGCACGATTGAAGCCCGCCTCATAAGCAAAGGTTTCTTGAGCCATGCCTTTTTGCTCTCGTCTCTGGCGGATACGCTTGCCAATGGCAACCTGCAATGCCAGGTTACCTCTTGCTGTGGTGGGAGCAGCCGCGGTACTAGTTTCAAGCTGACGTAATGTCCCTTTATGTTGGGGTGGCATCTTATCAGACTGGTCCGAGTTATCAGACTGGTCCGAGGTCTTATCGGGTTGTTCCATACCCAGCACCATAATGAACGGGTGTATGAAGTGCCACAGCATAAAATAGCACTGCATAATCACACACTGTATAAATACGGTATACTGGCACTTCATGAGTGCAATACTGAATCTTCGTACTGACCAAGCGACCTGTGCGCGGCGTCATGAGGTCATCACCTTGTTCGAGCGGATCGCTGCGGCAGAAAGCTGGCAGCCGGGCGATCAGCTTCGTGCACATGTGGAGCGCTCAGTATACTTTGGCGTCTGGAATGGTGAACAACTTGTGGGCGGACTCCAGCTTGTCACACCGGATGAGGCGGGTGAGGTCCCCACTCACCAAGTCTGGCCCGAGCTTGCCGTACAAGATGCCACTTCTGGAGTACTGCACGCGGCGGTTCTGGCGGTGCTTCCCGAGTATCGTGGCAAGGACAGCGGCGCGGCCTTCTGGCAGCTTGGCTCGGCACTGTGGCGCTACTGCGTGGAGAACCAAGTCAAGACTGTCTGGCTGGAAGCAACGCCGAAGATGCTCAGGTGCTATCGCCTGCTGGGCTGGCCGCTCGTGGTGATCGGGGAGCTTCGGGAGCACTGGGGAGAGCCTTGCTACCCTTGTAGTCTGTCCGTCCGCGAGGTCGCTGGATCGCTGGCCGAGCGTGCCCT
>JANNDD010000817.1:0-2756 GCA_031387365.1 Armatimonas sp.
GTGGGACAGATACGGGTTCCCACATTGCAGCGATGTCCACCGCTACAGATGATGCCGTTGAAGGAGTATTTGCCAGGGCAGTAGGCGCAGTACGCGCTGCCAACTGGAGAGAGACGCTTGCATTTCAGACAGAACATGGAACTTTAGTTTCCGCTAAAATCGGGCTCTTACGCAAATTAGGTGAAAGGCATCGTACCTTCCCTCTCCGGATCTCCGTCTCTTTTTACGTTGGATTCGGAAGGGGCAAAACCCGCCTTCGTAGCAGCTCGAAGCTCGCCCGACCGTAGCCCTGACGCTTGATAAACTTCAAACGGTTCACATGACCCTCAACTACGCCGTTGCTCCAGTCAAGGGAAAACGCAGCTTCTACAGCAGCAAGATCCATTCGAATGCCACGCACAAAACTCACAAAACTAGGCAAACCAGTGTCTTTGGCCTTCTCAAGCCAGCCCTCCAATTCTTCAGAAGCGCGGCGAGACATGATGTCCTTGAAGCTGACAACCAGCTCGCGGCATTGAGGCAAGACCGGCAAAGCGGTGCAAAGGGTCTCCATTATTACGGTCTGCTCAGGCGTACCTCGCTCGGGAAGAATCAATAGCCAGGTTAAGGCTCGTGTCGAGGGAACGCAACGCTCTGCTCGCTTGGGGGCAGGCGGCATTCCCGGCTCACGAAGAGGACGAACAAAATCACGTACCGCTGCGGCCCCTCCGCCAAATCCTTGCTCGGTTACTTCGCGCCACAGTTGATAGGCATTTTGACAGCCCTCTTGCCAACGCTTCAAAAGGTAATCTTTGAAAGGAGCCAAAGGGCCATTAGGTGGTGAGGTGCGTTGCCTCTCCTGAAACGTCTCCGCCATCAAGTAGTTTCGCACCGTCTGACTGTCCAAATTCATCATGCGTGCGATCTCTTTTTTGGCATAGCCTTCCTTAAACAGAGCATGCACTTGCTGCCATCTCTCGAAGCGATTCTGACGACTCTGTGCCCGTGCTTGCTTCTGACGACGCGTTAAACAGACAGGGCCGTCATCTACCATAGAGGGAACTTGGGGTAAAAGTACCTCTCGAATCGCCTTGGATTCTTTGCCCATCTGCTCTTGAAGTGTCTCCATCAAGTTCTTAACAAGATGAAAACGGTCTGCAACCGAGGTGGCTTCGGGTGCGCCTTCACGGATGGCCTCCGCATAAACCGCAGAACGATCTCGGCTGACAATCTTGGCTCCGGGATGTTCACGAAGCCACTTCTCCACGGTCACTTTCTCTCGGTCAGGGAGCAGATCCACGGGGGTACTGGTCTTGAGGTCGATAAGAATTGTGCCGTAGGTTTTTCCTTTTCGGAAGGCAAAATCATCGATTCCAAGCTCTTGTGGACTCGTTTGTGCCGTGCAGGGCTGCGGGGCATTGTTAAACTGATAGAGGATGGCATCGTGGCTGAGAAGCAATCCCAGGAGTTTGGCGATGGTGGCAGCGGCACTGGCTCCCACTTCCCAAAGAATCTGCTTGAGAACGGTTTCCAATCGCGTTGTCTTTCGCTGATAACGCCGTGCGATCTTGGGGAGACATTGGGCGAAGATTCTCTTCGAGCAGCTCTTGGTGTCACAAAAGAACTTTCTGAGGCGGATTTTGAATTGGACGGGATTGCCTTGCCAGGTTAGATCTTGAATGGTGCGGCTATACCTGCTGTGAACTCTGTCTGAGGTGGCTCCACATTCTGGGCAAACTGCTCTCTGCGCGGTGGTGTGAACGTGAAAGAGGACAATGCCTTGTGCGATCTCGATAGCCTCCAGGGAAATCGCTTCTGGATCTGGTAGAAAAGTGTGAGCCATGCTTTACAGTACCCGCCTCTGTCCTCCGTCAACGCCACTGCATCCCACCCCCCTTTCACCTAATTTGCGTAAGATCCGCATCTTCCCGACAACTTGGATGCGGTTCAGCCAGGCCCACTACTTTCCCTCTTGGAACCGGAGAAACAGGTACGTGTGACCGAGATTCTCAATGGGTTCGGGTTGCCCCCTGAAAAGCATGAGGAGTATCTGGCCATCCTCATCGGGCACCTCGAGATCGCACTTGATGGCTATCTCTCTCGCTTCAAGGAGCCGTGATCGGTATTGGTGGCTCTAATCCATCCCCAAGGGGCAATCTTTATCTATCCCTAAAACGCTACTATGCCAACACAGGCGGTCTTATACTGTCGGGTCTCTTCGGCCAGGCAGGTCATCGAGGGCAACGGACTCGCTAGTCAAGAGAACAACTGTCGAAACTATGCTTTGCTCAAAGGCTATACGGTACTGGAAGCCTTCCACGATGGAATCACTGGGGAGAGTGATGATCGGCGTGGCCTTCAGGCAATGCTGGCGTTTTTGAAAACGCAGCTTCCAGGAGTCGTGGTAATCATTGATGATCTGAAACGATTTGCTCGTGAGGTTGAGGTGCACTTCGCTCTAAAGCGTGCCATTGGCGAACTAGGAGCCCGTCTAGAGAGTCCATTATTTCGTTTCGAGGATACTCCCGAGGGAAAGTTCATTGAAACCATTGTGGCAGCAGATCGCCGTGGTGATGAGGCCGAACACCAGGGCCTTCACGAGGCATTCCCGCACATCCTGGGGTTGCACGGCCCGGAATACGGCCGACCAATAGACGCCGCCTTGCAGGGCCAGCATCACCGAGCCGGAGATATAACCACCCAGGATGCCGATGAGGGCGAAGAACGCCGTCATGATCGGATAAACCACCAACGCGGCCAAGAGGCGCGGCGCGATG
>JANNDD010000819.1:0-1758 GCA_031387365.1 Armatimonas sp.
CGTCCTCGCTCCCCGCCCTGATCGATATCGTCGTGGACACCGGCTATGGCGCGTCCCTGCTCCAGCGCCCGGAAGCCGCGCTGGAGGCGGAGGAGAAGGCGCGCGCCGAGGAAGTCAAGGACCTCACGCGACGCTTTGCCGTTTCAACAGCCCTCACTATTCCTCTCCTAATACTCGCAATGGCACATGGCCGAATCGCGTTTTCGGGGATGAACTTTGTGCAGCTACTGCTCGCCACTCCGGTTCTCGTCTACGGCGGGGCGCACTTCTTTAACGGTGCCTGGAAAGCCCTGCGGCACCGCGCCGCAGATATGAATCTACTCGTCGCAATTGGCTCTGGAGCGGCATATCTCTACTCCGTTATCGCCACTCTCTTTCCTGCGGCGTTTCAGCCACGAGACCACCAGCACGCGGAGCACGCTGCCATGCCCGCGGTCTACTTTGAAGCGGCGGCGGCGATCATCGCGTTTCTGCTCCTGGGAAAGCTCTTGGAGGCCCGCGCCAAGGGCAAGACCGGCGAGGCCATTAAGAAGCTCATGGGACTCCAGGCAAAGACCGCCCGTGTTTTGCGCGAAGGCAATGAGCTGGAGGTTCCCATTGAGGCCGTTGCGATTGGTGACCTGGTGCTCGTTCGTCCCGGTGAGAAGATCCCGGTGGATGGGGTTGTCGAGGGCGGAAGCTCCTCGGTGGATGAGTCCATGCTGACGGGAGAGAGCCTACCCGTTGCCAAAGGAGTTGGCGATGAGGTCTTCGGGGCGACGATGAACGCCACAGGCTCGCTGCGGGTGAAGGCAACACACGTTGGCCTTGATACAGCCATTGCTCAGATCGTGCGGCTCGTGCAGGACGCACAAGGCTCCCGCGCTCCCATCGCCCGCCTTGCCGACACCGTGAGCGGATACTTTACTCCGGTTGTGCTGATTATTGCGGTGCTGACCTTCGTAGCCTGGTTTTCGCTCGCTCCCGCCGATACTCGCCTGACCATGGCCTTTGTCAATGCAGTGGCGGTGCTCGTTATCGCCTGCCCCTGTGCACTGGGACTCGCTACCCCGACCGCCATCTTAGTTGGCACGGGCAAGGGAGCACAGTCCGGCATCCTCATCAAGGGTGGGGCGGCGCTAGAGCAAGCCTACAAGATGACCGCCATCGTGCTAGATAAGACAGGCACCGTGACCGAGGGCAAGCCTGCGCTCACCAACCTGACCGCTTTTGGACTGCCGGAGAACGAGGTTCTGAGGCTCGTTGCCGCCGTCGAAGCCTTGAGCGAGCACCCTCTTGCTGCTGCCATCGTGAAAGCCACCAAAGAGAAGGGACTTATCGTTCCATCCGCGGAGAAGTTCGAGGCGATTCTGGGACGGGGCGTGGTTGCGATGGTCGAGGGCCATGAGATACTGATCGGGAACCAGGCGTTTCTGGAAGAGCGCAGTATCCCCGTTGATGCAGCTTTGCCCGAAGCGGAGCGCTTGGCGACCGAGGGCAAGACCCCGATGTTCGCCGCCGTCTCGGGCAAGCTGGCTGCGATCCTGGCGGTGGCCGACCCCATCAAGCCAACCTCCAAAGAGGCCATAGTGCGCCTGAAGAAGCTGGGGCTTGAGGTCGTGATGCTCACGGGCGACAACCAGAAGACGGCGCTGGCCGTGGCCGAGCAGGTCGGGATAGAGCGCGTGGTGGCCGAGGTACTGCCCGAAGGAAAAGTGGCCGAGGTCAAGAGGCTTCAGGCAAGTGGTGCTGTAGTTGGCATGGTGGGCGATGGCATCA
>JANNDD010000820.1:0-9812 GCA_031387365.1 Armatimonas sp.
ACGCAGAAAGACAGGGCGTTTGTGGGCGGCGAGGTCTACCGCTCCGACGATGCAGGCGAGAGCTGGCGCAAGGTAAACACCGACGATCTCTACGACGTTTTCGGGGCGTTTGGCTGGAAGTTCACAGATATCTGCGTGGACATGTCGTCAGTAAGGAAACCATCCTGGATCTCTGGGGCGACTGGGAGAGCACCCCCAATACAGTGGAGGTGCATCTGGCGGCCCTGCGGCGCAAGCTGGAGCCCGAGAAACTGATTCAAACAATCCATCGCCGTGGCTACCTCCTGCGCGATCCGAAGCGCGAGGCGGCAGGCGAGGTGGCCTCCTCATGAGCCTCTCTGTACGCCAGAGGATTCTCTGGGGCAACGCGGCGTTTGCGGCGCTGGCACTGCTACTCTTTACCCTCGCTGTTCGGTTCCTCACAGCAAAGCTTTTGCACAGTGCGCTCGACCGCACACTCTTTGATCAGGCGCTCCCCCTAGCCCAGCCCCTTGCCGCGGATCCTCCCCCGCTACGCCCCGGAGGTCAACGCCTGCCGGTTCCCCTGCCCTTCTCCCCCGACACCGTGACTCTGATTGCCCCCCGCCGCCTGCCCGTACGACAAGATGGCCCCCTGCCGCTCTCCCAGAGCAGCTTTGAGAGAGCTATTCAGGGCGAGCTCGTCTACGCCGACGAAGAGGTCGAGGGATGGCCCGTGCGCATTCTCTCCATGCCGGTCCGCGCGGATGATGGCTCGATTATCGCCGTCATTCAGACAGGCGCACGCCTGACCTCGCTTGCCATTGCCCTGCGTGGGGTAGATCAGGCGCTTCTCCTCCTCTCACCGATGGCGCTACTGATCTGTCTGAGTGGTGCGGCACTCCTGACTCACCGGGCACTGGCTCCCGTCCGCGCCCTGACCGACGCGGCGGAGCAGCTGGCAGCCACAGATCTCACCCATCGCCTACCTGAACCCGGCGGCGATGATGAATTAGACCGGCAGGCCAAAGTCCTTAACCGAATGCTCGCCCGCCTGGAAGCGTCTTTTACGCGCCAGAAGCGCTTCACCGCTGATGCTAGCCACGAGCTACGGACGCCGCTTGCGGTGATTAAAGCCACGACGAGCTTACTATTAGAGAGCGAGCTCAGTGCCTCGCAACGCCAAGCTCTCACGGGAGCCGACGAAGCCGCTGACCGTGCTGCCCACTTGGTAAGTGATCTTCTGCTGCTAGCCCGCACGGAGAATGGCACTCTACGTGTCGCACGCCAGGAGGTGCTCCTGAGCGAGCCCATCGCATGCGCCATCACGGACGCTCGTGCCCTTCACGAGGGCATCGCCGCTCCGGTTCTACTCAATATCCCAGAGAATCTTCACGTCCATACAGATCCCCAGCTCCTCGTGCGCCTCCTCAGCAATCTCCTCAGCAATGCCCTACGCCATACCCCCGCCGAGGGAAAAGTTGTCGTTGAGGCCGCTCTGGGCACATCAACGCTCATTCTCACCATCACCGACACAGGAGAAGGCATCGCCCCAGAGCACTTAGAGAAACTCGGTCAGCCCTTTTACCGGCCCGACACCGCCCGTGCCCGCACCCACGGCGGCGCAGGGCTAGGTCTCTCGCTGTGTCAAGGAATCGTGACCGCGCTCCAAGGAGAGCTGAGGGTAGAGAGCAAACTTGCCCACGGAACCCGAGTGACACTTACCCTCCCTCTCTAATCTTTACAAAAGCCCCCCATCACGAAGGAATTACCGACTCACAGCTCTAACTGTAGACACCGAGAGGAATTAACACTCATTGATACAGACGCAGTTGCGTGTAGAGATGCTTGGGAGCTTCCAAGTGAGGGGAGCCGGTACTGCTGCGATCAGTCGCTTCCGCACCCGTCAAACTGCCTGCCTCTTTGCCTACCTCACCCTTCATCGCGGCAAGCGCCTCCCTCGTGAGATCCTTGCGGAGATGTTCTGGCCCGATGCCCCCAATCAGGAGAAAGCCCGTGCCAGCCTTGCGGTGGCTGTTTCCTCACTCCGTAGCCAGCTTGAAACCGGGCAGGCGGGGCAGGTGCTGCTGGTAGATCCCCGCTCGCTCGGCGTGCGTACCGAGGCAATTAGCTCCGATGTTCTAGAGTTTGAGCAGGCCCTAGATCGCCTCGCGAGTGACGATACGCCACAGACCATCGAAGCCCTGCGACAGACCCTCTCCTTGTTTCGCGGGACTTTTCTTCCCGGCTTCTACGACGACTGGGTTCTTGGCGAGCAGGCGCGCCTCCGGGATCGGTTTATCACGGCGGTGCGGCGGCTGGGAAGCTACTTTGAACAAGAGGGCGATATTGACGAAGCAATCTACTGGCGCCGTCAAGAGCTGCTGCATTTCTCCGAGGACGCAGGCGCACTGGAGCACCTTCTTCAGCTTCTGACCGAGGAGGAGCGCCTTGAGGAGGCAGCGCAGGTCTACCACGATGCCACACGTCGCTGGAAGGACGAGGGCCGGGGGACGCTCCCTCACTCGGTTTGGCAACGGGCGCAACGAGCGCTGGAAATCTATCCCACCCCTACGCAGAAAACCCGGCCACGCCGCCCGATCCCCGCCACGCCGGTGGCGGAGGAGCCCGTGCGTGCCGTGCTCCCGGTGAGCTTGCCGCCCTTACCCCTAGAGATTACGCGCTTTGTCGGGCGCGAGGCAGAGCTAAGCCAGCTCAACGCCTTTGTGGAGCAAGCAGATGGCCGTCTTCTCACCTTGATCGGCCCTGGGGGAATCGGTAAGACACGCCTGGCGATTGAGGCCGCCCACCAGCTTCAGCAGGCAGGGGGCAGTGCCTACTTTGTTGCGCTCCAAAACACTCACCAAGAGCAGGACTTCCTGCTCGCGCTCGCAAGTAGCCTTCAGATTCGTCTCCCTGCCGGCCCCGATGCCGACCCACTGGAGACGATCTGTTATCTGCTGAGCCAGAGGCCACGGCCCGTCCTAGTTCTAGACAATATGGAGCAGCTCCTAGAAACCGATGCGATTGCCTGCCTGGGCCGCCTGCTTCAGCGCGTTCCGTTGCTCTGTTGCATCGCCACGTCACAAACGCGGCTTTCGATCCCCGGAGAGCGTCTCTTTCCCGTGTCTCCTCTCCCCATTCCGTCTCCGGAGGCCATCCTTACGGGCATCAAAAATCCCGTTGCCTTCGAAGCTGCCTGGCCCAGTGTTGCCCTCTTTGTGGACCGAGCTCGTGAGAGCATGCCTGATTTCCATCTCCATGCCCGTAATCTGAAGGCGGTGGGCAATATCGCGCTCCTGCTAGAGGGGCTTCCCCTCGCACTCCTGCTGGCGGCGGCCCGTGTGCAGGTCATGCCACCCGCTAAGATTTTGGAGGGAGTCCAGGAGCGCTTCCGGCTCCTCTCCACCACCCGACGCAGCGGCCCAGAGCGCCATCGCTCGCTCCACGCCAGCATTTCCTGGAGCTATGACCTCTTACGCCCCGAGCTCCAGCAGTTCTTTGTCCAGCTCACCGTCTTCTGTGGTAGCTTTTCCAATCAGGATGTCGAATCGGTACTTCAGAGCCCACTGGCACTCGACTACCTCGCCGAGCTCTGCGACAGCTCGTTTTTAACCACAGAGGTCAGTGAGCAGCACGTCCGCTTCGCAATGCTGGAATCTCTCCGGCTCTTTGGCGCTCAGCAGTGGGAACCCTCGGAGCGCGAAGCACTCCGCCAGCGCCACGCCACGCACTTCGCTCATCTCGCCGACCAGGCCCGCTCCCACTGGCGCACGGATCAGGAACCTCTCTGGATGGAGCGCCTCCAAAACGACCTGGAGAACCTACGCGCCGCCCTGCGCTGGAGCCTAGAATCCGAAGATTCCGCGCACCTCGATGCAGCCTATCAGCTTGGTAGCAGTCTCGGGCGTTTCTGGTGGATCAATATCTATCATAAAGAAGGCCAAGAGTATCTTTCTCAAATATTACAAAAAGAGAAATTATGTGAATCCCTTACAGCAGAGCAACTCATTCGATTGAAAATCAGTTTAATTTCCCAGCTTATAGTTAGTGGAGAATTAATTAAAGCTAAATCATGGTGCCAAGAAGCTTTGTCTCAAGCACTTAAATCAGACAACAAAACACTATACGCAATAATATCTTCGAATCTAGGCGCAATAGAAATTGAGTTGTCAAATTGGAACGAAGGAATCACTCATATAAATAACTCGACAGCAATATTTTTAAATCAAAAAGACTACATGAGATTAATAACCATTTTCAATAATATGAGTGATAGTTTCATTAAAACAGGTGATTTACAATCAGCTATCAAATTTGCCTACAAGAAATATAAATTTTCTGTACGAAGGGGCACAAATTCTGATGTAACATCGTCTATACAATCTCTTGCAGATTGCATATTCTTATCAAAAACACCTCATGATTCTATGAAATTATATGAGAAATCAATAACTGGAAATCTACTCTCGCATAATATTTATGACTTAACAGGATCATTATTATGTTATTCACTATTAAATTACACAATAACAAAGAGTGAAACAGATTTACTGCGAATCATCTATATATTAAATTTTAAAAAACTTTCAGGGTCAACAGAAGGACCAGTTTCTTCCATATTTGCAACCAGGCATAAAATTAAAATTATCCCTATGGGGATTGGTTCAGCCGAAGACGGAAAAAATCAACTTCGAAAATGGGCTGAAGAAATCACAGATGACCAATCAGAAATCACAGATATCGAGATTCGTAACATTGTAAAAAAATTTGTAAGTAATTTGTAAAACCCCGAAGCTATTCTCATTCTATCAATCTAATTCCACATCAAAAGCAGTGGATCGCAGGAGAATAGAAAAATGAAGTTTAAGAATAATGACAAATTAGTAGCAACTATTTTCTGTCTAATAATCGTTTCCATTCGTGCATTTGCTGAAGGGATAAATCCTGTCGAAATTTTCTTGCCCGCACTTGTGTCAGCAGGCAGTACGCAGCCTTGTGTTGTTACCGTGGAAGGGGCGGGAACCGCGCATCTCCATAGTATTCCTGCTGGTGTTGTAGATATAGATGTACCCGTTCAGCCTGGTACAAACTATATTAATGTCGCATTTTCGGCCAGTTATATTGGTGCAGTGACCGTTTATGCGACAATGGATGGAAGTAACCAGGTTGTTGGGACGACGACAATAGTATTGCCTTACTAGAGATTCAAATGCAGAGTCGTCAAGCTACGGTGTATGGTTCCCCTCTGCTTGTGGAGGGAGTAGCAGCGGTTCTGAAAAACTTAACCTGGTTTGACTCGGTGCGTATGGTCGACCCGGAACAGACATCGCTGGAAGAGCTGCAGCGGTTCTCAGCCGACCTTCTGGTTTACTTTCCCGAGGGAGTTGCCTCCTCCGAAATCAGGCACTTTAGTCGGTACATTATTATCAGTGGGCTTCCGCAGGAGGAAACGCTGCTGGTCGTCTTGAGCCCTTTTGACTCGGTGAAGACGATCCGTGTGGGGATTCTCTCGGCACTGTCGGGGCAGTACTACCGCTCACCCCGACTGCGCCAGCCGAAAGGGGGCTAACTTGTAGCTCAGGATAGCATTGGAAGTGCCAGGCGGTGGGGCTGCTCTAACAACGTGCGGCTGTCCGTGCGCTCGATGATGTTGTAGAGTGGGTCGCGCTCGACGGGATCACGGCCCGCCTCAACAATCATCTGCACGAGCTGGCGCTGGCTGAGGTTCTGCTCCTCGTTTTCGTCATCAATCTCGTGAGTGATGACATACTCCACAATCGTGCCGTCAATGTCATCGGCACCGTACCACTGTGCGGTCTGTGCAACCGGTGGGGTGATCATCATCCAGAACGCCTTGATGTGCGGGAAGTTATCGAGCATCAGCCGCCCGATAGCCACGGCCTTCAGATCCAGATAGCCCGTGG
This sequence comes from Armatimonas sp., assembly GCA_031387365.1. GTDB lineage: Bacteria > Armatimonadota > Armatimonadia > Armatimonadales > Armatimonadaceae > Armatimonas. Next base: position 5,886 of record JANNDD010000820.1, read on the forward strand.
TGCTGGGAATGTGCGAGAGCTTCGTCCCCTTGCTGGAAAACGCGAGCGGGATAAAGGTCAGAAAGCCGCCGGTTTCGTCTTGAGCCTCGCGTAGCTTCATCGTGTGGATCACGCGTTCTTCGAGCGTCTCGATGTGCCCGTAGAGCATGGTCGCGTTGGTGTGCAGGCCCGCACGATGCGCTGTTTTTGCCGTCTCCAGCCACTCGGCGGCGGTCTCCTTGCGGGGGAAGATCGCATCATGCACACGATCTGTGAGAATCTCCGCGCCGCCACCGGGCAGGCTACAGAGGCCATGCGCCTTGAGCTCCAGCAGCATCTCGGTCATGGGTTTCTGAGCAAGTGTTTGAATGTGCAGGAGCTCCACCATGGTGAAGGCCTTGATATGCGCCTCGGGGCGGGTGGCTTTAACGGTGTCCAGTAGCTCTAAGTAGTAGGAATAGGGCAGCTTTTTATTGATGCCCGCCACCATATGAATCTCCGTGACGGGCAGGTGGCGCGTGCGTTCCAGTTTTTCGCGCACCTGCTCCATGCTCATCGTGTAGGCTGAGGGACCGTCTTTTTGAGCGTAGAACGAGCAGAACTTACAGCCCTTGTTACAGAGATTGGTGTAGTTAATGTGCTGGTTGCGGACGTAGTAGGTGTCGTTGCCGTTCTTGGCCTCGCGGACGATATTGGCAAGGGCTCCGATGGCGGTAAGATCATCGGACTTCCAGAGTGCCAGTCCATCGTCGAAGGAGAGCCGCTTGCCCTCCATTACTTTATCGTAGATCCCCGCCAGCTCTCCGCGCTGGAGAGCGGTGTGCATAAAACTTGACGTTGCCATCGGTTTGCCTAACTTTGTGAACTTGTTCACAAATTCTATCGCTGGTGAGAAAGCCTGTCAAGCAAACCGATCATCTAGTCTGTGCTACCTTGCTCGTTGCTAACCGATCCGCCTTTTGTGCTGGCCCTGCTCTGGCTGGCGCGTGCGCTCGGGCGGCAGATCGGGCGGGGGCAGAGCGACCAAGGCAACCCCCTACTCGAATTGGCCTTGGGGTTAGGAAGCCTACAGTTCGTTTTCTTTGGTCTGGGTACACTTGGCCTGGCGAAGCCGCTGCCGATCCTGATAACCCTGCTGCTACTCGTGCTCGGAGCACGGCGGGAGTTTTTCCCGCTGCCACGTCTGCGTTTCCTCCCTCAGGAGCCGCTGGAGTGGGCGCTCGCCCTTGCGCTCCTCTGCTTTTTTCCCCTGGCGGTGGCTCCCGTGACGGATCACGATGGGCAGTTCTACCACTTGACGGCGCTCCGGCGCTGGCTGGCAACGGGGCGGCTAGACTACCTACCGACACTCACCATGACCCAGTGGCCGATGGGTGTGGACATGCTCTTTGGCCTACCGCTGGCTCTCTGGAGCGACACCGCGGCAAAGCTGCTCCACTTTGCGCTCGGGGGACTCGCGATTCTTACCCTCACAACACTGGGAAAGGCACTGGGGAGCCGTGGCGCGGGCTTGCTGGCCGGAGCCACGCTGTTTCTTCTGGGGCGGGGTGAGTTTTGTGCGGCCTACGTGGATCTGGGAGTGGCGTTTCAGACGGCGGCGGCACTGCTGGCTTTTGTCCTCTCTGTACAGCGCAACGACCGGCGGCTCTGGCTTCTGGCGGCGCTTCTGAGTGGCTTTGCGGCCTCGTTCAAGCTCACCGGGGTTTTTCTCGGGCTGGGTTTACTTCTCGCGAGCGGCCCCCGAAGTGCTCGCGACCGGTCGATTTTTCTGCTGCTCGCCCTCGCCCCGATCACGCCTTATTTGCTCCGTGCCTGGTGTCTGACAGGCAACCCACTCTACCCCCTCCTGGCGAGTGTCTTCCCCTCGCGCGACTGGTCGGCGGAGCTCTCCGGGATCTTTCTCACGTTCAACCAGCTCTATAACTGGGGCAGTGGTCAGAGCTGGAATGCGGCCACGCGGCAAGCGATTCGCGGAGGGCTGATTCTCGCCGCGCTGGGGGGCGGCATTTTCGGGAGGCGCGCCGAGGTGCTGCAGCGACGCCTGGCCTGGATCCTGGCGGGCCTACTGGCGCTCTCCCTCTGGCTGGTGGGGCCCTACCCGCGCTACCTGCTCCCGCTTCTGCCCGTTGTAGTGCTCCTGGGGGCGCTCCGTCTGCGCACATTGCAAGTACCGCACTGGCTGGCCAGCGTAGCCGTGCTGGGGGTCGGAGCCCTTCAAGTAGCTCAGCTTCCAGCCGCGCTTCCAGCCATTTTGGGAGGCAAGGTGGCGCGCGCGGCCTATCTCACGCAACAGCTCTCTCTCTACCCGGTGCTAGTATGGATCAACCAAACAACCCCAAAAAGTGCTCGCATTCTGCTGGTTGCTGACACCGCCTACTACTGCGAGAGATCCTGCTGGTTGCCACACCCCTATCTCCAGGGCGCGATTCGCCTTACGCACTACAGCGACTTTATCGCCGATGTGAAGCGCGCCCGGCTCACCCATGTCGTTGTCGGTCGCAGGGAGCAGCCACTACCCAGCCTCTTTCCCACGGAGAACCAGGTTCGGTTTAGTCAGCGCCTCGCCCGGGAGCAGGGGGTCTTGATTTTTCAGAATGCCGAGCTTGAGGTCTGGCGTCTGCGCAATTGGTGAAACCTTTCCACGAACCAATTCTCCTAAAAAGAAAAGGAGAGGTATTCTCAATGTTACGAGCTATCTTGTTTTTACTGCCTTTCACTCTGGTAACGGTGACGCCGCAGAGATCGCTACAGAAATCTAGGAGTGGTAAAGCCAAATCGCCTCCACAGTCTGCCCCGAAGCAGACGGCAAAATCCGCTCCTCAGACTGTTTCTTCGGTCATGGATCCCAAATTACTCCAGCAGGCGCTTGCGGGGGCGGGTGGATCCACCTCCACTAGCTCAGAGAAAGCCGCGCTTGTAGAGGCGGTGGCATCAGGGAAGGGGCGGATTGACTACAGCCAGGGAATCGCTCGGGCCGTCGGGCTGGGAGCTCTCCCTCCGCCCAGCACGGCACGTTCACGCGCCCAAGACACACTCCTCGCTCGCGATGCCGCCCGTGCCGATGCACTACAAACACTGACGATGGCGCTTCAACAGGTGCGTGTTCACGGAGAGAGCCGGGTGAGTAGCTACACAAACACTTCAAACAGTGGAGTACGGCTGAAGCTGGCGGAGGTGGTCAAGGGTGCCGAAATTCTCGAGGAGAAACTGCTCCCTGAGGCAGGTATCTTGCGGGTGATCGTGCAGGTGCGCTTGATCGGAGCAGGCTCGGTGTCGGAGGCGATCGGAGTGCCGATTGGAACCAAGACAGCCACGGAGCAAGACAAACCACGGGAGTCGTTCACGCCGGGCACAGCCGCTCCCCCTGGAGTCGCCTTCACGGGCCTAATCGTGGACTGCCGCGGCCTAGGACTGAAATCGTCACCTTGCCCCAAGCTCTGGAGCGAGAGTGACGAGGAAGTCTTTGGAACCATCAGTGTCAGCGACGAATTCCTACAAGACCAGGGCATTGTCGCCTACCCCCGCACCCTCGACGAGGCACGGAGCGCTTCGCGGATCGGTGCCCGCCCCCTGATCCTTCGTGCTCTTCACTGCCACGATGTCACTCTCAACGAGCCAGTGATCTCCCGCGCGGATGTCCAGCGCATCCAGGAAGCCAATGGGGAGAGCAAGTTCCTAGAGAGCTGCGCCGTGGTCTTCCTCGTTGATCCCTAACAGGTCTGCCGGGGATTTTTCGTCCCCGGCAGGGAAGAGTTCTACGGGAAGTCGGGGACGCTGCCACTGGCACCGGAGCAGCCGTAGTTCTCTGGGCAACAGCTTGCCGAGTTACAGGCATACCAGTTTGCACAGATGGGGTTGGAGTTTCGGATTGTCAGTTTCGCGCAGCCACGATCTAGGCGCTGTAGCTTGACGTGACCATCCACAAAGGCCATCATGTCCCACGCCCCT
>JANNDD010000846.1:0-2416 GCA_031387365.1 Armatimonas sp.
TACGAGGGGGTTGGGGCGGACTTGCAAGAAGTGCTGCTCTGTGCTGATGCCGAGACAGGCAAGAAGCTCTGGGAGAAGCGTTTTTCGGACTATCTCTCCGATATCACCTACGATAGATACGCCATTGGGAGCCCGACTGTGGACCCCGAGACCGGCAATGTCTACCTGCTGACATCGGCGGGGATCTTTGCCTGCTTCACTGCGGGTGGTAAGCCGGTCTTTCAGCACGCAATGATGGAGGAGCTAGGTCGCCTCACGTTCACCAATGGCCGCACAGGCGCTCCGACCATTCTGGATGACCTCGTGATCGTGCGGGGCATTACCAGCAACTGGGGCGGCGACGGAGCGGCGATGGACCGTCTCTACGCCTTCGATAAGAAAAGTGGCAAGCTGGTCTGGTCGTGCAGCCCGGGGCTTGCGCCCAAAGACAATACGTTTGGGCGACCTATCTTCGCTTGGCGCAACGGTAAGCAAGTCTTCTACAGCGGCGCGGGCGACGGTAGCATGATCGCGGTTAATGCGCGCACGGGCGAGCCGCTCTGGCGCTACCCTATCTCTGCGGGTGGCATGAACGCCACTGTGGTGATGTACAAGAACACCAAGGGTGAGGAGACTGCGATCTGTATTCATGCGGATGAGAATATAGATGCCAGCAACGCGGGGCGCATGACCGCTGTGAAAGTGCTCTCTGAGCCCAAGCCCGCCGAGCCGCTGACACCAGGAGCCGCGCCGGGGCCGCCAGTGTTGGATAAGTCTTCCGAGGCATGGCGCAACGACGATCTCTCCGCGGTTTCCAGTACGCCTGTTCTTGTGGGACGCACTCTCTACCTAACGGATAAGACGGGCTTTTTGGACGCGGTTGATGCGGAGACGGGCAAGATTCTCTGGAAGCAGAAGCTCGCGCCTGATCAGCTCCACGCCTCCCCAACCTACGCCGAGGGGAAGCTCTACGTCCCGTTTCAGAATGGCCTGTTCTATATCCTCAAGCCCGGTGCAACCGGAGCACAAGTGCTCGCGAAGACCCAGCTCGCGGGCCGTTGCATTGGGGCTCCTTCGGTCTACAATGGGAAAGTCTATGTCCTCTCCACGGAGCGGCTCTACTGCTATGGCAAGCCCGGCGCCAAGCCGATGGCCGCGATTGCCTCCGTAGGCGAGCCAAAGAAGCTTGCAGGCCCGACGGTAGCTCTGCAGATCGTCCCCTCTGAAGTGATTCTACGGCCCGGCGAGAAAGTGACGCTGAGCATTCGTGGAATTGATGCCAATGGGTTTGTGACTGAGACTTTTGATGCGAGCAAAGCCACTTTCGAGCAGTATGTTCCGCCGACCGCAAAAGTCCGCGCACTTCTGGATGCCAAGTTCGAGAACGGCGAGATTATTGGCGGTGCGAAGACATCAGCGGGTGCGTATCAAGCGACGTTAAACGGCTTCAAGGGGATTATGCGGGGGCGTGTGCTGACTGCCCTGCCCTACACCGAAGACTTTGAGAGCTTCAATCCCACCGAGCAAGACACACTGCTACCCGAGGCTAAGTTCGCCTACCCGCCGTTGCCCTGGATCGGAGCACGCTTCAAGTTTGATGTACGCGAGCTTGAGGGCAATAAAGTCTTTGCAAAGACTCTCGACAATATCTTCTTTCAGCGCGCCACGGTTTTCTTCGGCCATCCGGATGAGAAGAACTACACGCTGGAGGCCGATGTCATGGTGGACGGTAACCGGCGCACGAAATCAACCGTCGGGCTGGTCAACCAGCGCTACTATATTATTCTCAATGGCAACGCCGATGAGCTGGAAGTCAACTCTAATCAAGAGCGCATCAAGGCCACAGTCCCCTTCAAGATCCAGGGTAAAACCTGGTACCGTATGAAGACCCGTGTGGATGTCGCAGCGAATGGCTCTGGCACGGTGCGGGCGAAAGTCTGGAAAAAAGAAGACCCTGAACCGACGGCCTGGACAATAGAAGTGCCCCACAAAAGCGCGCACAAGGTCGGTGCCCCTGGGCTCTTTGGGTTCGCGCCGCAGTCGCTTTATAAAGTTTATATGGACAATATCTCAGTGAAGCCGAACACCCCCTAGCCCCCGTGCAACGGGGGGACAGTCGGGGAAGTGAAAAACAATCATGAAACGAAACGCACTTTTAGCAACGACACTTCTCGCACTCAGTGCGGGAGCGCTGATCACGCGCGCAGCGGACTGGCCGTACTGGGGCGGTGGTCCCTCACGCAATATGGTCTCCTCTGAGACCAATGTGGCGACAAGCTGGGACGCGGGCCGCTACAAGGGGAGCACCGAGGAGATTGACTTGGCGACGACTAAAAACGTCAAGTGGGTCGCCAAGCTCGGCTCGCAGTCCTACGGCAACCCGACGGTATCCGGTGGCAAGATCTTTGTGGGCACCAACAACGAGAGCCCGCGCGAT
>JANNDD010000855.1:0-8016 GCA_031387365.1 Armatimonas sp.
CCCCAAACGAACACACCATCGCAGTAGCACCCGCCTCGCCCGTGCACTGCGCCATCAGGAAGAGCAGACACCGGATCCAAGTGAATGAAACACAAGGCACCGACGTTATTATTCACCAGCTTACCCTTAGGCATCCTCTTATTGACCACGATTATCAATAGATTCCCTCAAGACGATGCCACTCCAGAAAGAATTGAATTTTTAAAAGATCAAGAAATCGAGACAATTGTCTACAAGCAAGATGATCCTTTTAGTGTTGTCCATCTCATTGAAAAGTACAATACAAAACCGGATGAACTAGAAAACATCCTCGTTATCTGCATCAATAAAAAGAGATATGAAACGTATAAATTCATTGCAAATAAATACCCCGAAGTTCAAAAAGATAAAGTTTACGCATTAATACAGAAAATTTCCATCTCTGGAGACACCGATCAGCTTTCTTTTTTACTGGAGTCAGTAATATCCACGGGATTTCTTGAGGATCAAGATTCAAGCATTATAAGTCTCGCCTGTATTACAGGCAATCCAGAAACGATAAAATTGCTACTAAAACATCATGCAAATCTAAGCTCAAGATCAAAAACCTCATTTCCCATTGACAGTAAAACGAGGTTAAATAACATCATCTCCTACATCGAAAAACATCAAACAAACAACGAAAAACGCAGTTTTATGTTTGAGGGAACCACGCCTTTAATGGAATGTGTTATCCAGGAAGACCCCGAAGCAGTCAGGCTTCTCCTAGCGAACGGAGCAGACAAGTCAATCAAGCATGTCACAGGAAAGACAGCAAGAGAGATGACATTAGAGATTATAAAAGGTGACCGTGTAAAAAACAAACATACCTTCCTGAAAATACTAGGATTACTCAGTGCCGATTGAAATCGCCGGGTGAAATCCATTCACCACCAGAAAGACTAACCACTCTTGGAGCTGTTTATTAAAGCCATTGTCCTGGGAATTATCCAGGGCCTCACCGAGTTTCTCCCTGTCTCGTCGTCAGCGCACCTGGATCTGATTCCTCGCATGCTCGGCTGGGGCGATGCGGGTGTCGCTTTTACGGCAGTGATCCAGCTCGGGACCCTGCTCGCTGTTTTTGTGTACTTTCGCAAGCGTATCGGGCAGACTCTTGCCGGAATCTGGCGCGCGCTGAAGCAAGCACCGCCGCCGCCGGGTGAGCCACGAACGACCTCGTGGGAAGTGCAGCTCTTGCTCGCCGTCTGTGTTGGGACGATTCCCCTGGCGCTTCTCGCGCTGGCGCTGAAGAAGTACATCGAGACAACTCTGCGTGAGCCAGTTCCCGTCGCCAGTATGCTGATTCTGATGGGCCTGGCGCTCTGGCTGGTTGAGAAGGGCACGGAGAAGCTGCGTGAGCGCCCTCTCACCGACATCACCTGGCGCGACGGCCTGGCGGTCGGGCTGATGCAGGCGCTTGCTGCAATCCCCGGCGTCTCACGCTCAGGCTCGACTCTCATAGGCGCGTTTGTGCGCAAATTCGACCGTGATGCCGCTCTGGAGTTCTCGTTTTTACTCTCGCTCCCCGCCGTGCTTCTCTCGGGCCTCTTCGAGCTAAAAGAGGTCATCAATCCCAAGCCAACGAAAGTGGCGCTACCGAACACGATGCACTTCAGCGCGACGGAGACACTTGTCGCAACTGTCGTGGCTTTTGTGGTTGGCTATGCCTCGATTGCCTGGATGCTCAAGTACTTAGCGAAGCACTCGACGCTCTTTTTTGTGATCTGGCGGGTAGCGCTGGGCGTGGTCGTGCTGACGATGCATGGCATGGGTAAGCTGCCGTAGATGCCGACACTGGCTCTTTGGCAGTGGGCACTCCTGGCGTTTGGTGCGTTCTCGGTCGGGGTCTCCAAGACCGGCGTCCCGGGCCTAGGCATTGTCAGCGTGGTGATTTTTACCCTGCTGCTCCCCACGAAGTTCTCGGTGGGCGCAGCGCTGCTCGTGCTCATCTGTGCGGACTTACTGGCCGTCGCTGTGCACCGCAAGAATGGGGATGTCAAACAGATCCTGCGCCTGCTGCCCTGGAGCGTGGTGGGAATCGCGCTCGGGGCGCTCTTCCTGAATCGGATGGACGATAGGCTGCTCAAGCCGGTTCTGGGCGCAGTGCTCTTTGCCATTTGCCTGACGGGGATTTGGCGTAGCCAGCAAAAAGACGTGCCGAAAGTCCCCGCCTGGGCCGCACCACTCGCCGGGCTTGCGGCAGGCTTTACCACCATGATCGCTAATGCCGCCGGTCCTGTCACAACTCTCTATCTGCTCGCCATGCGCCTGCCCAAGGAGGCGTTTCTGGGAACGGCTGCCGTCTACTTTTTCCTCATCAACTGGATAAAAGTCCCCTTCAGTATTTTTCTCAGCCACAACATTGAATGGGACAGCCTGCGCTTCGCGGCCTGGCTCTTTCCCTACGCGATTCTGGGGGGATTGGTCGGAAAGCCGCTCTCGGAGCGTATCTCGCAGCAGCGCTTCGAGCAGCTGGCGCTGGCGCTCACCGCTCTGGGCAGCCTCTGGATGCTGGTGCGTTCCCTAATCCCGTAGCACTCTCTAATCCCGTAGCACGCCTTCGTCGCTGAGGAGCATGCAGAGAGTAGGATCGTGGAGCAGCGCAAGGAGATCACAGGGCTTGCCCTTCAGAAGCGCGGCACGCTGGACAAAGCGGATCCCGTGGCTGTAGTCCACGTAGGTCTCACGGTGGACAATAGTCAGAGGCTGGATGGGCTGGCCGTCGAGCTTGTGCCAGCCGTAGATCGCCACTTTGTGAGGTTTCTCCTTCAAGCGATTGGTCAGCACCACATCCTTCTTGATCCCCGCCACCAGCAGCCCGAGCGGCTTGCCCGCCCGTTGCTCCTCGATGAGCTTATGGTGCTGCACAAACGTACGGGCCGCCTCCCGCGCTTCGGTGAGAGGTCGGGGTTCGAGCTTGAGCATTGCTTGCTGATAGATCGCATCCACAAGAAGCTTGGTGGGAAGTGTGCAGCCAAAGGCATCCGCAAGAAGCTGCGCCGTCATGGGCGTGAGGGGTGTGCGGATAAAGTCCGTGTCGCTACCGATGGCCAGATAGTCGGGCAGGACATAGCAAGTTAAGCTTCCTAAAACAACGGGCTGAAACGTCCGCAGAAAGTCGGGGAGGTTGCCGCGTAGAAGCTCTTGTGCGAGAACGTCCTCGCGCTCCGCAGCCGTGAGCTTCTCCAGTAGTGCAAAGATCTCACTGCCGCCAGGGGCGCTTGCCCGGCGTGGCGGAATCCCGGCGGCAGGCTGGATGAATTTCAGGTAGCGACGGGGCTCCGTGAAGGGCTGCTTGGGGTCGAGCACGCCGAGCAGGCCGTTCCACTCCCCTACCAGCGCCGTGTGGAGGATACGATTCTTGGGGTTCTGGTGGACACGCAAGGCGAGCTGCCCCTCAAGGCCCGTCTGGCTGATCACCGGCCCCATCTTGCTCTCAGTTAGGGGAAGCTCTTTTGCGAAGCGTACCCGCATCCGCTCCGTCGCCCGGAACGTCCCCCCCTCCGGGCCGACCACTTTCTTGCCACTGAGCGTAATCTCCCGGTCATCGTAGGCGAGCACGGTGAGCCGCCTTGCCTTGTCGCCGCGCAACCAAGTAAGCAGTTTATCGCCGTGCTTATCCGTATCGCTGTAGGAGTAGTTGGCATCGAGAAAGCCGATCGTGTCCACAAAATCCGGGATAGTCTCACCGCCATTGAGGAAGCCAAACAAGAAGCTCCCACCACCGCTGTGTCCTGTCAGTGCGACGCGAGGGCTGGGAAAGAGCGCACGTAGCTGATCTACAAAGCGCCGAATAAGTGCCGAGTTGTCCGAATGCTTCGCTCGCCACGCGGGCCAGCTCAGGCCAGTGGCTTCCAGGCAGGCAAGCGCGATATTCTCACCGGGGGTCTGCTCTCGCAATAAACGAATCTGCGCGGCGACATGCTGAATATCAAAGTGCCAGTCGGTCTTGTTGGTTTTCTCAGAGAGCAGGCTCCCTAGGGTCTGCTCAATTGTATTGCCGTTAGGTGTCGTGAAAACCACTAGACGCGTCGGTTTTGCCGGATCGAAGGCGAGCGGTGCATTAAGCACCGCGCGGACATCGGGTACAAGCCAAGTTTCGTGCACCTGCTCGACGAACCAAGGACTTGCGTGGAAACGGGGTAGGATCACCACAAGCTATAATCCTAAAGTCAGTTCGTAGTGGTTCTTTTCTTCAAGTGCAAGTTTTGGGAAAAACAACCCCGATTGTGCCACAAGCACTTCAGGTAGGGGCAATCGCTCTAAACTCCGAGGTTCGACTTTAATTGCACCAGCACCGTAGGATTTCCCTACCTGAGCAAGGTTTGCCACCGTCCCTGGGTGCTGAAGAACCTTCCAGAGTGCATCAATGTAGGCGGGATCACTGCGCTTTGGATAGATGCACAAAAAACCAGTAAGCGGAAGCGCTTCTGCATCATTTCGAATAAAGCGTACATTACGCCGCCCAAGATAGGCAAACAGAAACGGGGGCGGCGTGCGCTGCTCCATTTTATACCAGGGCTTGCGCTGGCTAATCAGGGCACGCTGAGGCAACCCCAGTGACTCACCTTGCTGAAGATAAATTTGTACTTTCTTTGGAAATGCACTCAAGGGACGATTATCTGGGGCAAAAAGCAAAGTTGGACGCCCCTTGGCATCCAAAGCTTCCAGATGTGCCAATGTTAGTTGGTCGCAATTGATGTCACGAGTTCTGCCAATCGCATCTTTCAGAAATTCATCCGGGATCCCTAGCACATCCGCTTGCTCTTGAGTCAAGAAGAAAAATGCATTGTCACCAGTGGCAATTCCTCGCATAACGCGGGCGAAGTCTCCAAGAATCGGCCCGGTAGGCGCATCGAGATCGCCCGGCGGACGGGAAAGACCAGTCACTAACGCCTCCTCCATAGAGCGCTCCGTCTGCTCGATACTCGGTGCTCCCCTTCCCTGGACCCAGTGTTGTAGATCATGGGTATGCGCCTGTGTGCAACGCAGCCAAGCAAGTGCTTTTGTAGGAGCCGTCTTTGAAATCAGAAAGACAATGGCATTGGTGTCCACGCCAGGAAATGGAGTTGCTTCAGGTGCAAATGTAATCGTCGTCTCTAAGTGGAAATTTTTTGTCACCCACTCCCAGAGTGGCTTTGCAAAGACACCTTCACACACATCAGCAGGCAAAATAAATGCCAAACGTCCACCGGGAGCCAGTAAAACAAGTGCCCTCAGGAGAAAGTAGACATGAAGCCCTGCCCGACCATCCAGCGGTTTTCCTAGTAACTTCGCTCCAAATTCTTTCAGGCAAGCTTTCGTCTCCGCACTCAGCCGATGGTGCCGCAGGTAGGGCGGATTGGCGATAATTGCCGGAAAGGGGCCAACAGGGGGAATAGTGGCAAAATCACGTAGCTCTACGCCTTTGAGGTCATCGTCCGTGAGTCCAGTTCCACGAGCCTCCTCCAGTGCAGCGGGATCAATTTCACATCCGAGCAGAGTAACCGGTGATCCTTTAGCAACTCGCCTGACCGCGCGAAAAAAAGCGCCGCCACCAACCGCAGGATCAAAAACAGAGTCGGCCCCTCCTGCCAGAACATAGGCCGCCATTGCATCGGCAACCCAATCGGGCGTCCAGAACTGCCCTTTTGCCTGAAGAGCTTCACGCGTCGGCCCGGAAGCAGGTAGGTGCTGATGGCGCTTCATTGAGCCACCTCATCGAGTAGTTGCAGCGCCGAATCAGCGAGTTTAATTTGCCCTCCTTCAAAACGCACAAAGGGAAGAATATGACCATTTGCATCCGTAATGGAATCTGCAATCAGAGTAACTTCGCCTTGAGTTTCCCCCAATGGATAGGCATAGTGATGATAGGTTTTATAAATTATTTTTTCCGTCGTTGCTCCGTTGGGCGCTTGGAAAATTTGCTTCGTTCCTTCAATCAACCCTTCCGCAATTAACTCCTCAAGCCTATCAAACAAAATCCCAAAAGCCCTATCATAGAATGCGTGCCAGATATGAATGGGAACCTTCTGTTGCTCTTGCCATCCTCGTAAAAAATTACGATCCTCTTCTTTGACAATAATAGTGGGAGTAACACAGTTCTTCTTTAATCCTGGTTTCCCACCCAAACGCCGTTGAGGTCTCAGAGGAGACTGATAATCGGGCATTTTGTGAGCTACCCATAAACTGTTCTCACACTCCACAGCAATGAGAGCATAGCTAAGCAGTTCCTGGATACGTGAGTCGGTCTCTGAGATAAAAGGTAACTCCTCAATCCCACCAAGAGAATCCACTATTGCATCTACTAATGAGTAGTCTGACTGACGGAATACAAGAAGATCAGGCCGCTTGACTTGCCCCAGCCCCGCAGCCTCCAAACGCTCAAAATAGAGTTCAAAAGCCCGAACATCTTCCGTTGGTGCTGTTCCACTTGGGCCATAGGGCAGAGCAAAGTAGCGTTGTGTTTCTTCCACCGCCTTGGTAAGACGGTGCTCACTCCAGACTCCCTGAGACCAGCGCATCAGAAAATCACTACCACGCAGTCGGCGTGGGTTTAGTAAGAAGTCAGCCCAAGCGATCGGAGCAAAACGCAGCTCCTGCTGAAGATCAGCAGGAGCGACCGCGAGGGCACGCTCAAAAGGATGATGCGCCGCTAATTTGATACTTGCCATTTACTTAGGTTCCAGCATAAACTGATGCGCACGGGGTTTGGCGGCATCGCGCTGGGCTTTGGTGAGCGGCTCATCGGCGGCGTCTAAGTTTTTGAGAAGCGCGGGGAGAAACTGGGTGGCCTGCGGGTCATTGGCTTGCGGCACTTGGTACTCACGCCAGCGGCTGTTGTGCACATTGGCGCGTAGCTGCGTGAGCTTCCCGACGAGTAGCGCTTGCTGGAGCATGGGCGTGTTCAGCGTCGCCAGATTCACCCCGGCGGCGAGCTGCTCTTTAGTAAACTCCCCGATACTCTTGCCGTCAATTTTGAGCGTGTAGCGCGGGGCGGCGAGGTTGGTGACCGTGAGGGTCTCCTGGTCGAGCGCCTGGACAAAGTCCGACGAAGCCACGGCGAGGTTGTAGGGCGCTGCGGCGTTCGGATCGGGCGAGCCCAGAGGAAACGGTAGCGATCCCTCCAGCGTGCTCCAGCGCAGGCTACCGTCTTTTACTGCTTGCACCTTGCTTACTCTTGCGTTCTGAGTCTCGCTCTTGCCACTGGCAGCATCTAACGTCACCGAGGAGACGAGTGCGGGAGCGTTCCACGCCTTGAGAAGTGCCTCGGCCATGATGAGCTGACCGCCCCAGCCGGGGTGTACTCGGTCCGCGATGATCTTGGCGGCGTTGGTAGCATCCGTGGCATTGGCTTTCTTGAGCATCGCCACCACGGGATTGTTCAGATCTGCCACGCCCGCGCCCTGCTCGCTAGCAAGCTGCCCCACAAAACTAGCGTAGCGCAGCAGCACGGCATTGTAGCCACCAGGAAATCCCTCAGGCCGCGTCACATCATCGTAGGGTGAGGGCTGGATCAGCGTGAGTCGCACGCCGGGGTTGTCTCTCTTGACTTTCTCAACGAGGTGCTTGTAGCCATCGGCGTAGGTCTGGAAGATTCCCGCGTCGAAGGCGCGGTAGCTGGCATCGTTCATTCCGAGCATCACGGTCACGACGCTGGGCTTGTAGGCTGTCACATCCCGATCCAGACGCAGGTCAATGGGGCCGCCGCCGCCGCCGGTCACGCGATCGCCGCCCCAGCCGGAGTGGACAAAGCGCACATTGAGGTTCGGGAAGCGTGTCACAATGTACTGCTCGGTCAGGAGCGTGTACATGCGCTGGTCGGTGATGCTATCGCCGTAGAAGACCACCCGATCGCCGTTTTTCAGGGCGAAGGGCGCGTTGGTGGCCTGTGCCCGTGCCGGAGTAGTCAAAGTGAAGAGCATGCCGCAGGTCAGCGCGGCAACAAAAAGTCGGGAAAGATTTCTCATGCCCTAGCATTTCGCGACTTGTGCGGAAAATCCTGCGTTATCGCCGTCT
>JANNDD010000863.1:0-6518 GCA_031387365.1 Armatimonas sp.
TCCCGTTTTTGACGACAATGCCCACCAGCATGAGTAGCCCAATGAAGGCCGTGATGCCAAACGCGCGGCCTGTCAGAAAGAGCGACAAAACCACGCCCACGGCGCAGAGCGGCACCGAGGTCAAGACAATAAGCGGGTAGACAAACGACTCGAACTGCGAGGCGAGCAGCATGTAGATCAGGGCGATGGCAAGCACTACCGCGACGCCCAGCCCCGCGAACTCCTCGCCGCGCCGCTTCTGGTTGCGCCCAAAGTCCCAGTGTGTCCCCTGCGAAAACTCGACTTTCTTCAGCGCCTCGGTCACATCGGCCTCCACCTCGCTCTGGGAGCGGTCTGCCAGCCGCCCGTTCACGGCGATGTAGCGCTGGCGGTCCAGCCGCGTCACTTCGTTAGGACCAACCGTCTCAAAGGGCGTCGCCACTTGCCCCAGCAGAATGGGCTTGTTGCTATTTCCCGTACTTGGTAGGAGCGGCAGGTTGACTAGTGCCTCTTTAGCCTTGCGATTTGCCTCGGGGAGGATCACGTAGATCGGGTACTGGTAGCCTTTTTCGAGATAGTAACCCGCCAGTGCTCCACCTGTACTGGCGCTCAGTGTTTGGGCGATATCCGTGAACGAGACGCCCAGCGCAGCGGCTTTATCACGGTCCACTTTCCACTGAAGCTCCGGAGTCGCATCTTGGACGCCTAGATCCAGTGCCTCCAGGCCCGGTATGCCTTTGAGCGCGTCCATCACCCGCTTGGCCTGCTCGGCGACGGCCTGCGGGTCCTGTCCGAAGACATCCACCTCCATGTTGGTCGCGCCGCCCGTGAGAAGCTGCGTCACCAGATCATACGGCGAGACGGTCGCACGAATGCCCGGAATGCTCCCCAGGCTCTTCTGAACGGTTTTGATGATGTCTTGTGTGCTGTGTTTCCGGTTCTCTTTCAGGTGGACAGTCGCACTGCCGATATGCCCCGCTTGATCGCGTACCGAGCCGCGCAGGCTCAGAGTCGCTCCGGATGCCGCAAAGACCGTGTCCACCTCGGGGTTGGCCAGAAGGCGCTTCTCGACTTCTTTCATCGTCTCGGTGGTCTTGGTGAAAGCCGTGCCGATGGGCAGCTTTACACTCACGGTAAAGTCGCCGCTGTCGGTCTGGGGCAGCAGCTCGGAGCCAATCAGCGGCACAAAGAGGTAGCTTGCCAGAGAGATGCCCGCCGCGCCCGCCAGCACCCACCAGCGATGAGCCAGCGCCCAGGTCAGGCGCCGTCGGTAGTTGGCATCGAGGCTATCTAAGTAACGCCCCGCCCAGCCGGAGAGGCCGCGTGGGTTCTCGCGCTCCTGCTCCAGCTCCTCGCGGTGGATCAGGCGCGATGCCAGCATGGGCACGAGCGTGGTTGCATCGAGTAGAGAGACGGCCATGGAAAAGACCACAACAAGCGCGAACTGCGTGAACATCTGCCCTGTCTGGCCTTTAATCAGCAAGATCGGCAGAAAGACCACCATCACGGTAATGGTAGAAGCCACCACGGCGCTCGTGATCTCGCTCGCCCCGGAGACTGCGCCCTCGGTGGCGGACTGCTTATCGCGCTCGATGTGCCGGAAGATATTCTCCAACACCACCACGGCATCGTCCACGATCAGGCCCGTCGCCAGCGCGAGACCTGAGAGTGAGATGGTATTGAGCGTGAAGCCGCAGAAATACAGCAGTGCGAACGTCGAGAAAATAGAGACAGGAATCGAGAGCGCGACCACTAAAGTACTTCGGACATTGCGTAGGAAAAACAAGAGAATCAGAATCGCTAAGACGCCGCCGATGATCGCCGTATGCTGCATGTCCTTCACGGAGTTCTCAATAAAGCCAGACTGATCGTAGGCAACCCGAAACGAAAGCTCTGGGTAGAGCTTCTTGACTTCTTCGATCTTTGCCTCAACAGCTTGCGCAGTGGCCACCGTGTTGGCCTCGCTCTGCTTGGTGATGGCGAAGCTCGCAGCGGGTTCACCGTTGAGTCGGGTGAGAATGCGCGTCTCTAGGTGGCTGTCGCGTACCGTTGCCACATCGCTCAGAAGCACGCGCTGGCCGTTGACCTGCGCCAGCGGAATCTTCGCCGCATCTGCCAGGCTCGTGAAGCTGCCCACCGAGCGAATCGTAAACTCCCGGTCGCCCTGCCGCGCGATCCCAGCGGGCTGGTTGATGTTCTCTTGAACCAGCCGCCTCTGAACCAAGTCCAGCGAGAGCCCGTAGGCTTGGAGCTTTACCGGGTCCACTTCCACGATAATCGAGCGCGTTTGACCGCCCGTGACCGTCGCTGTCGCCACGCCCTCTGCAGATGCCACAAGCGGCGAGATCTCATTGGCGAGCAGGCTCCGCAGCTTCACGATATCTTCTATGCCGGAGACGCCGTAGATACGAATCGGGAGCGTCGCGGGATCGAACTTATAGACTACCGGATTCTGGAGGGTCGGGTCATCAGGGAGCTGCTGGCGGGCGCGCTGAACGAGCTGCAAGACATCAATGGCAGCCTGCCCGATATCCGTGCCCCAGTTGAACTGCACCCGCACCGACGAGCTACCCAGTGTGGAGTTGGATGTCACCTGCTGGATTCCAGGAGCGGAAGAGACAGCCTGCTCGATAGGCCGCGTGACCTGAGTCTCCATTTCCTGCGGGGCAACATTGGGCCAAGTGGTATTCACAACCACAATGGGAATCGTAATTTTCGGCAGCAAGTCCACGGGGAGCCTTGTCAGACAAACCACCCCCAGCAAGACCAGCGCCGCAATGCGCATGACCACCGCAATAGGCCTCTGCACCGAGAAACGCGCCAGATTCATAAAGCCTCCCCTTCGACAGCAGCGAGCGCCGCGTACTCAGCCCCAAACTGTAGCGCACTTGGCCCAGCCTCGTGAATCTCTCTAAAGCGATCTAGAGAGCGAAGAAAATGGAGCTGATCCGGCTCAATCCACGCCAGTAATTCACAAAGCCTATTGTGCTTTTCGATTAAGTCTCGCCAGTGGTAGATAGGCTCATGGTGGAAAATTCGATTTCTCAGATCAAGCTGCTCTTTGAGCCTTGGGTAAAGATTGTGATGCTCTCGAGCGGCTCGTGAGGCTCGAGGGAACGCCTTATTTACGATGCGTGGAAACATAAATCGAACATAAGGGCCCGAGCAAAGATTCACCCAAAATCCCAGGCTAAGCTCCGCGACCACACGCTGTGGTTCCAATGGGGTGGGCAAAGTGGCAGTAATAGGATCAACGGGTTTTCGTTGGTCTCTTAGCGCCTGGAGTGCCTGGGCAACTTGCTCCTGGTGATGAGGTCTGAGCAGGAGGGCATCCATGAACCAGCGAGAAGCGTCCCCATGAGAACCTGACAGGGCTTTGTGAAGTGTGTTTCTGAGTGCTACTTCAAAGAAGTTAAGCGATGGGTAGAGAGCCTCAGACAACGCAACATTCCACAAATAGAGAGCAATCGCCTCTTCTTTGCTAGCAGTTGTCTTTAGATAGCGACGGAAACGATAGGCAGAAACGGTGTTCTCAAATCGTTCTAGAGCGCTAGGAGTGATGCTTACTTCCGTCATTTGCGTTTTTCGGAATCCATGCCATAATGATAGTGAAGTCCCCGACGTAGTCCCAACCTGAGGGTTGGATAAGACGAAATCGGGGCGTGTCGCAAAGGGGGTTGCCGAAAGGTGACTCTCTTTTTCATTTTTTGTCTTTGCCACTTTTGTTGGATTCTTTGACTTTTTGACCGTCTCTGATGGGGCTATAAGAGAGCATGACGACGCGCTCTCCGGTGGCAATCCCGGAGAGAATCTCGACATCGCTACCGACTTTTGCTCCAAGCGTGACGGGGCGAACCGTTGCCGTATTCTCCGAGTCCACCACCGTGACCGTGGAGCCTTTGGACGTGGTTTTCACGGCGTCGCTGGAGACCACCACGGCGGCGTTGATCGTCCGCAGTTCTAAGATCAGCCGGGCGAACATGCCGGGGCGGAGCTTGCCGTTTGCATTATCAAGCTTGAAGCGAATCGAGTACTGGCGGCTCTGTGGATCGGCGGCGGGGTTGATCTCCGTGACCGTGGCTGTCAGTGGCTTTCCAGGAAACGCATCTAAATGAATCCGCGCCGAGGTCCCCACTGTCACTGTAGCGCTCTGCTCCACGGGAACACTCGCGCTGACATAGAGCGAGTTGAGCTGCGCAATCGTCAGGATCGTCTGTCCCGCCGTCACGGTCGAGCCTTCATCCACGGGCCGCACGGTCACAATACCCGAGAGTGCACTGCGTAGCTCCGTCTCTCCCAGGCGTGCACGGGCCTGTGCCAGCTGCGCCTCAGCGGCGGCAATGCTCTGCTTCAGCGCGGCGATGTTCTCCCGTGAGGCAATGGTCTGGGAGCGGTTCGAGTTCGCCAGGGTGAGCGCCGCTGTGGCTTGCTTCTTCGCCGCTTTAGCCGTCTCAATCTCGCTGAGTGCACCTTTTCCCACGACGGTGACTTGCTGTTGTGCGGCGTTTAAGAGCGCTTTTTGTGATTCGACAGCGGCCTCCGCCGTGGCAATGCGGCCTCGGGTGGTCTCGACCACGTTGCCCTGAACCTCAAATGCCGTCCGGGCATCGTCCACGGACTGAGCCGAGACAAAACCTTTTGCCAGCAGCGACTCGGCTCGGGCAAGCTTAGCTTTAAGGTTTGTCTGATTTGCCAGTGCACTTGCCTGGTCGTTCTTCGCATTCGCCACGACAACTTGTGCGCTCTGCACACGGGCATCCGCATCAGCAACAGCGGCTTTAGCAGCGGCGAGCTGGGCATCACGGGTCTGCTCCGCCCGACTCAGCGTTGCCTCTGCTCCTTCCAGCGCTGCCCGACGCGTATCAATTCCCGTCAGCACCGAGACGCGCCCGGTGTCGACGGTGGCCTGGGCCTGCGCCAGCCGTGCCCTTGCTTCCGCCACGGTCGCCTCTTGTTGCAGCACGGCATCTTTAAGCTCCACCGGATCAATGCGCACCAGCACCTCACCCGCCTTGACCGCGCTTCCCTCACGCGCCGCAAGAAAGACCACTCGCCCGGAGGTGCGCGCCGCCAGCTTGACGGTTTGGGGGGACTCCAGCGAGCCCATCACTTCCAGTGTCTGTACTAAGCGCTTCGGCCCCGCCGTGCCGAGCACCACACTGGGCGCTGCGCCTTTACGCGCAACCTGCGACTTCACCAGATCCGCCGCCACTGTTCGCTTGTCCTGAAGCCGCCAGGCAATACCGCCAACAAGGCCAGCGGCAAGAAGTGTGTAAGGAAGAAGTGAGCGAAGTTTCATCTCCCCCCACTTTACCAGGATTTCCCCTGCCTTATCATCTTCTTAGCTCGGCAGATTGTTGTAGCCCACCCCTGTGAGATAGCCCATCCCGATCCAGAACGCCGCGCTGAGCGCATCGCCGACAATCAGGCCCAGAAAGAACGGCAGCGCGGCTTTGTAGAGCGCCATCCCACCGTAGCGCATCACCAAGCTCTTAGCAAACCAGCCGATCAGAATTGAGAACCAGGTGGTGTGGACACCGTGCACCGACGCCGCGAGAAAGCCTATCGGATGCAGGCCACTGCCGAGCTGGAGCCGTGCCAGAAGTAAGCCACCGACCAACAGAAAGCCCCCCACGCTATGCAGGAAGTTCGTCGCGGCGGGCTTGTAGGGCACCGAGGCCGCATTGCCAAGCACTTTCAGGGGGATCTGTGGCCCCGTCTCGTAGGTCCAGCGCTCCACGAGCATATTCGCGCCACCGGAGAGATAGGGCAGCCGAATGCAGGCCCACACCCCCATAACCACGGCAAGCGCAACGGCAACCCCCAGCCAGCGCGTGTGCTGTTTTTGTGGAAGCCCCGTTCCCTCGCCGATCTTTGCCGCACTGAGCAACCCCGGCAGGAGCAGCTCGCGGGTATTGTAGACAGTCGCGTACTCCACCCGGTAGAGCGTGTACAGCGCCGACGGCGCAAACGGAGCGGTGCCGATTGTCGGAGCCAGCACGTCTAGGCTCGTGTAGGGCATCGCCATAAAGAGAATCCCCGCCTGACAGGTCGCCCAGCCGACGGTAACCAGTGCGAGTACCACAAAGAGCAACGAGAGCAGCATAAGCAGCACGGGGACACCCGCGAGAAGCTCCCAGAGTCCTAGCCCTCCAAAACTTACCGCAAGCCCGAGCCGCAGCCGTGCATAGGCTGGCTCCGTAAACA
This sequence comes from Armatimonas sp., assembly GCA_031387365.1. Taxonomy (GTDB): domain Bacteria; phylum Armatimonadota; class Armatimonadia; order Armatimonadales; family Armatimonadaceae; genus Armatimonas. The sequence continues at coordinate 6,187 of JANNDD010000863.1, forward strand.
CCACGCGCAGATGCTTGCGTGCCGCCCAGAGACACCAGAGTGTGAGCGCCACGGCCCCACCAAAGGCTTGCAGGCTATGGAACTGCCGCTGCGAGAAAAATCCCAGCGCCCCCGGCTGGTCCCAGTTATTGAGTGCGGCAACCAAACACTCCGCTTTAAAAAGCAAATGAAAAACCCAGATAGAGAGCCCCACCTCACCGGGCAGTAAATAGCCCAGCCCAATCACCAGCGGGTAGAAAAATAGCGCAAAGGGCCCGATTTGATTGAAGGGCGGCTCCGTGAGATAGTCCATCAGGCTGATATTGGTCGTGACATCGGGGATGGTGGGGTAG
>JANNDD010000883.1:0-2980 GCA_031387365.1 Armatimonas sp.
GCCTGGCAAGGCCAAGCGCGTCATCCAGATCTTCTGCCCAGGCGCGGCCAGCTCGCTGGACATGTGGGACTACAAGCCCGGCCTCACCCAGCACGATGGCGAGACGCTGCCAGGCGCAGACGCGCTGGTGACGTTTCAGGGGGGACAGGGCAAACTGGCAAAGAGCCCCTACGGCTGGAAACAGTACGGCAAGAGTGGCAAGTGGCTCAGCGACATCGTGCCGCACATCGCGCAGCACGCCGATACGCTGTGTTTTCTGCATGCCATGACCGCCAAGAGCAACACACACGGCCCCGCAACCCTACAGATGAACACGGGCTTCATCTTCGAGGGCTTCCCGAGCATGGGGGCGTGGGCCACGTTTGCCCTAGGCAGCCTCACCGCCGATCTGCCCGCCTTTGTCGCCATTCCCGATGTGCGCGGCCTGCCGATTGCGGGGCCTGCCAACTGGAGCAATGGCTTTCTGCCCGCCGCGTTTCAGGGCGTGGCTTTTAACACGGAGAAGCAGATTCCCGACTTGGATCTCCCCAAAGGCGCATCGCCGGATAGTGAGAAACGTGTTCGTGGGTTTCTGGACGCGCTGAATAAAGGCTACGGCAAGAAAGCACCGGGCTACACGGAGCTCGACGCACGCCTCGCGAGCTACGCGCTGGCCGCCCGCATGCAGCTCTCCGCCCCCGAGGCCACGGATCTCTCGAAAGAGACGGCGGCGACTCACAAGCTCTATGGAACAGACAGTAGTAATCAATACCTAGCAGCCTATGCGAAGAACTGTATTCTGGCACGGCGCTTAGTGGAGCGTGGAGTGCGCTTTGTCCAGCTCTACTGCGGCTCATCGTCGTCTGCGGCGGAGGGCTCGATCAACTGGGATGCCCACCAGCGGCTCAAGTCTGACTTAGATCGGCACTGCCCGATCTTAGACCAGCCCACGGCGGCGCTCCTCACAGACTTGAAGCAACGCGGCTTATTAGAGGACACACTGGTGCTCTGGACCACGGAGTTTGGGCGCATGCCGACATTTCAAGCCCGAACCCAAGGGCGCGATCACAACCCACAGGGCTTCACGGTCTGGATGGCGGGCGCGGGCGTGAAAGGCGGCTTCTCCTACGGTGCAACGGATGAGCTGGGCTGGAAGGCCGAGCAAAACGTCACGACCATCTACGACTTCCACGCCACCGTGCTCCACCTACTCGGGTTGGATCACAAGAAGCTGACCTACTACCACAACGGAGCCAACCGCCGCCTCACCGATGTTCATGGCGAGGTGATCCGGGATATTCTAGCCTAGTGTTCGTGCGGCGTCTCCTTGACGGCGTTGCGGTTCCAGTGCGGTACTTCGACCACTACGTCCTGCGTGCCGTTGGGGACACACTGGCAGCCTAGGCGCGATTTCAACGTCAAGCCGGGCGCCTCTTCGAGCTGATCGTCTTCGTCCTCCGTGGCTTCGTTGAGCGAGCTCCAGCCCTCTCTGACAATTACATGGCAGGTCGAGCAGGCACAGACACCGCCGCAGGTGTGCTCCAACGGAAGGTCGAAGCCGTCGCAGATATCCAAGATCGAGCCGGGGAGACCATTGTGGCCCAGCGGCAGCGACGATGGGTTGATGGTTAGCTCGTGCCGCTCCCCCTCCATCAGGATCGTGAGTTTGTAAGATTGCCTTGGTTTCTCGTAGGAAACCGGTGCGGTGTAGGGATTCGTTCCAGCCATAGATAGTTGTTGTACCGTATAATCCAACCAATGAACACCCCTTTGCTGGAAATTCGCGACTTGCAGAAGTCTTTCGGGCAGACCCCGGTGCTGCGTGGCATCTCTCTCTCGGTCAAGGAGGGTGAGGTGATTGGGCTGATCGGGGCGAGCGGCTCGGGCAAGTCCACACTGCTACGCTGCATCAATCGTCTGGAGACTCCAAGCGGCGGCAGTGTCGTGTTTCAAGGCCGCACCGATACCGACCATAACGAGAACACGCTCCGCCAGCAGATTGGGATGGTCTTCCAGCGCTTCAACCTCTTTCCGCACCTCACGGCGCTGCAAAATATCGCCCTTGCGCCCCAGAAAGTGCGCAAGCTAGACGCGGCAACGGCAGAGAAAGAAGCAAAAGCGCTTCTGGAGCAAGTACACCTCAGTGAGCATGCCCACAAGCTTCCCGCCCAGCTCTCCGGTGGCCAGCAGCAGCGGGTCGCGATTGCAAGAGCACTGGCGATGCAGCCCGCCGTGCTTCTTTTCGATGAGCCGACCAGTGCTTTAGACCCGGAGCTGGTCGGCGAGGTGCTGGAAGTGCTGCGAGAGCTGGCCCAAGCGGGCCGCACCATGCTGGTCGCCACCCACGAGATGGGCTTCTGCCGAGAAGTCGCACAGCGGGTGTGCTTTCTTGATGCCGGGAAGATCCTCGAAGAAGGCCCCCCCGAGCAGCTCTTCGAGAACCCCAAGGAGCCAAGAACGCGTGAGTTTCTGGCACGTGTTCTCAAATAATCTCGGAGAAAAACAATGCCGTTTGTTCAAGATAGATTTGCCATCGGATTCTGGGTAGATCCTCCCCGCGATGCCCGAGTCGAGCAGCGCTACAAAGAGATCTCGGAGGCGGGGTTTAATCTCGTGCTCGCCGGGTTTCAGAGCGGGCCGCTTCCCACGCTCTTCAGGCTCCTCAAGAAGTTCGGCCTTAAGTGCATTCTGTCGCCGAAGGGCAGTGAGCCAAGCACCTTTCCCACCGACCCAAATATCTGGGGGTACGCGCTCCAAGATGAGCCCAGCGCGTCCGAGTTCCCGAAACTCAAGGTACGGGCTGAGGCGATTGAGCGGCTACATCCGGGAAAGCTCGCCTATGTCAATCTTTTCCCCGACTATGCCACGCCCTCGCAGTTGGGCTCGCCGGACTACACGACCCATGTGAAGCAGTTTATTGAGCAAGTTAAGCCCGCAGTGCTCTCGATGGATCACTACCCGATCTTCCACCCGGATCGCGACGGTCGGGATCGCTACTGCG
>JANNDD010000928.1:0-4334 GCA_031387365.1 Armatimonas sp.
GCACCCCGACGCAGTACCACCGAGGGAATCGTCCCTGAGACAGCCATGATGCGCTTGTAGCCCGGGGCAGCCACCTTGAAGGGCACCGGCTTCGACGGGTCCAGTGGGCGGACATCGAGCATCACTTTTCCTGCGGGGCCACTCACGGCGTAGGTATCGGGCGCAAGAGGCACCCAGGCGGGGAGCTTGACACGCAGCTCGGTCTGGAGGAAGATTGCATTGCGAACCGCATTCACCAAGGCTCCCGGTGTCGTGTTTTCCAGGTGATATAGCGCGAACCCAAGCACTTTGGGGCCAAAGATTTCGTCGGTGTCTAGTGCCATCCCGATGTAGTAGTCCATGCCTTCCGTGTTAAGCTGGCTAAGGCGCTTATCGGCAGGCCCAGCGGCATTGTAGCGGGCCATGAGGGGGGCGAGCTGCCGGTCGTAGTAGAGCTGCAATCCCTCGCGCTCGCAGAAGTCATCTGTCTTGCGCGGCAGTGCCAGCGCGTCCTCACGGAGCCATTTTAGAAATAAGCGCTCGCCTAAAAACCCCGCCGCATCGTTCTCCGGGTCTTTGTAGCCACGTGCGGCCAGGAGAACCAGATGCCCCCACTCGTGCGCGATTGTCCGGGCCCACTCGATTTCTTTACGCGGCTCCGCCACCTCGAAGAGGTAGACATTGTTTACCTGGGTCTCTGCCGCAGCCTTGGCCTTGTGCGGTGCCTTCACCCGTGTCAGCCACACCTGGGCCACTTCTTCATCCTGCTGGTAGCTGGCCTCTTGCCCGACTTTTTCTTTGTGGAGCCGAAGCAGTCGCCCCGCCAGTCGAGCCACTTTCAGTGCAAACGCACGGTCGCTGGAGTCGTGGCGCACGGCCACAACTTGCTTAAAGCCGCCCCCCACCACGGGGGCATAGACCGCAATCTGTCGCGAGAGCTTCAGTCCAAAATTCGGATCAAGCTTCGTCTCACCTAGCATCGTAGTAGAGGGAGCCACTACCAGAAACCCACCCGCCAGTGTCTCCAGCTCCATCCCCGTCGAGAGCTCGCTGAGCGCTTCTTTGGTAGCAGGGGTCAGCGGCAAGTTCTGGGCATGGGCTACTGGATTTCCGAGGAACAATGCCATAGAGAGTAAGGGAAGTAAAAAAGAGTTTTCCACAAGAGTATTGTATCGCGCCGACCGCAATCAGGTACAACAGCAAACGTGACACCCGAGCTTCTCACTGATCTAGAATCCCGCCAGCAAGCCTCGCGCTCCTGGTTCCCGCCCCACTTAAAGACGCGCCCCGTGCTGTGCGAAGCCGTCGCGCAACCGGGGAGCGGCGAGGAAGTGGCCGCACTTGTGGCGTGGTCAGCGGCTAATCACAAGACACTCCGGGCAGTGGGCGGCGGGAGTGGCACGGGTGAGCTTGCCCCCGTAGATATTGCCGTGGACACATCGCGCCTGACCGAGCTTTCCTGGAGCGAGGAAGACCTCAGCGTCACGGCGGGTGCGGGCATTACAATTGCGGCCATTGAGGAACAGCTCTCTGGCCACGGCTACACCCTCGGGCAGATGCTGGGCAGTGCGAACCTGGCAACAGTCGGCGGCTGCATCGCCACCGATGCCCACGGGCTTTTCTCCGGGCGCCACGGCAGCTTCCGGGAGTGCGTTTTAAGCCAGCAAGAAATGGGCGGGATCATTGTCGCCGCCACGCTGGCGATGCGCCCCCAGCCCGAGGCCCGCGCCTGGGCCGTCTTTGATTTTGGAGATTTTAGTGATGCCTGCGATGCTCTGCGCCTGATCCACCGCTGCGATGCTCGGCCTGCCTTGGCGCGAATTATCGCGCCTCAGCGCCTTGTGCTTGCCTTCGAGGGTGATGAGCTGATCCAAACGGGGCACTTTCAGCTCGCCTACGCCGTCTGCCAGCAGCTAGGCGGCATCCCTGGCGATCCCGATGCGGGCGAGCACTGGCTGGAGAGTCGCCAAAAAAGCGAGATATGGAGCGCCAACGCCCACCCGGAGACGTTTGCCGACTTCGTGCGCCTCAAAGCCCCTTGGTCCACGCTCACCGAGACTTGCCAGCACTTACGTAGTGCTCTGGAGGGACGCGTATTTCAGTTCAGCCTTGAAATCGCGCACCCGACGCCCCACGGCGCAGCCATCGAACTCGCCTTCACCGTCCACGGCGACGAGCACCGCTACCGGGAGCTACGGGCGTTGCTTCTCACCGCGTGAAGATCACCCGATCCACCCAGACGGCGCCGATATGCGCCTCGATACGCAGCGCAGCCCAGACATACAGCTCCGCGTTGGTCTGAAACGTACTCGGCCCGTCCGCCTCGGGCCAGCGTCATCGCCTTTTGCATGGGGTGATGATAACCCTCCCCCGGCGCTCCGCGCCACCCCCTCCCGATAACAGGAGAGGGTAAAATGATCCATGCGCAAGGTTGGCTATACAATTGAGAAAATCAATCCTCTGCCAGGATTTGATCGTTTACAAGCAAGGAGCCTCAACAACCTGGGGCAAGTTGTGGGCGACAGCTACACCCTACTCGCCGCACATGGTTTAGGGGTTGGGCGTGCCTTTTTCTGGTCAAACGGTACCGAACCGGAAGAACTTCGGAGCTTTGGGGACAGCAGTCGTGCGCTGGCGATCAATGACCTCGGTGATGTGGTTGGCTGGGCCGAGGAGACGTGCCGCACGGGTTTGGGAGCCGACGACGAGGAGCAGTACTTGATACCGGTGATGTGGGTCGGAGATCGTCTAATTCCCAGCAGGATCCCTCTTCGCCTCTCAGGTAATGTCGGCGGTAGTGCTCAGACGCTCAACAACCGGCGGGAGATTCTCGGTACCCCCGACGCTCGCTGGTCGGTTTCGGGTAACACCATGAAGCACCGACACTTCGCTCCGCCGCCACTACGCAAAAGCCATCGCTTCAAGCCCACAGGAATCAACACTGGTGGCACGATTGTGGGCTATTCGTATCGTTCTGTGCAGAGCACGATGTCTATTGAGACCGAGCAGCAAGCCTGGCTCTGCCTACGGGGGCGCTGGAAGAAGCTCGCACCCGACGCGAAGACCAGCGCGGCACTCGGGCTCAACGACCGCAATGAGATCGTGGGCTGGATTGCTCCCACAGGTTCAAATTCAAAGCACTTCCCGATGCTCTGGCGCGAGACAAAACCGTACCCACTTGGTGAACAAGAGGGCGCGGCAAGTGCCATCAACACCCACGGCGCGATTGTCGGCTACACGAAACGCGAAAGCCGCTGGTGGGCGAGTCTCTGGCGCGATGGCAAGCCGAGTCTCCTAGAAACGCTCCTGCCCAACGGCACCAAGCTCTCGCTCGGTGATGCTATAGCAATCAATGACAAGGGCCAAATTCTGGCAAATGCAGGCTACCTTCTCACTCCCACGGGATAGAGAAGGAACGCCGCGAGCAAGGACGAATCTAAGGGCATAATGCCAATGTCTGCCATGTCCAGCCCGCTCGGGGTCTGTGTCTTGCCCGCCCCTAATCCCAACGTCGCGCGTGTCGTGCGCTACCCGGAGTACATCCACGAGATTCTTGGCCATGTGGGCCTCTGCTATGCCGCCATCCCGTACAGTGAACTAGAAACCCGGCTACCGGAGCTGGAAATTCTCATCACGGTGGGTGAGGGCAAGCTCCCCGACGCCGTGCGCACCTGGATCGAGAACGGCGGCGCCTGGCTCTCGCTCTCAGGTCTCTGCGGCCTGGGCGACTTGCTCGGCGCCGAGCCGCTCCCCGCCACCTACAGCCTCTGGGCCAGTGGCCTGCGCTCGCTGGGTGAGGGATACCTGCCCCCGAGTAACCTCTCCCCCAACCCCTCTCCCGGGCGCTCATACTTCGCTGGGAAAGGGGCTTCTGAAAATGCCTCCCCCTTTCCCAGTGAGGCACGAACGCCCGGGAGAGGGGGTAAGGGGGAGAGGTTGACGGGAGGTTTGCACTTCTTCGGCGGCATCGCTGCGCAGGCAAGAAAAAATGTAACCATCCTCGCCACCTGCACTGACTCCCACGGACGGCCCACGGAGCTCCCTGGAATCCTTGCCCATGGCAAGTGCCGCCTGATCGCGCCTGATCTGGTGGGCTCGATTGTCTATATACAGCAGGGCCGCGCCATCACCCGCGATGGCATCCCCAGCAGCGATGGCACCGGCCCCACCCACGATGGCGTGCTCAAGAGCGACGACGGCCAAGTCCTCGACTGGCACCTCGACCGCCAGCCCGTTCCAGGTGTCCCCGGCCTGAGCGGCTTTCTCACGCCCGTCGCCGATGCCTGGGTGGAGCTGCTACTGCAAACGATCTTCGAGCTGGCCAGCCTCCAAAATATTGCGCTGTCCCTGCTCTG
>JANNDD010000105.1:0-18476 GCA_031387365.1 Armatimonas sp.
CGGCTCGCCTTTGTCCGTGCGCATCAAACCGATCCTGCCGATCTGATCTCCGCCTCGCCGTTTAACATCGAGAGTGAGCCCAAGGAACGAGCCGAGCTCCGGGAGCTCTGGGAGGCGGAACAGCGCCAGCGGCGGGATCAGGCACTGCTTCGTCTGCACCAAGCACTGCTGGCGGCAAAGCTTCCCGTCCCACTCTCGGTGCGTGCGGGCGAGCTGGGCAAGAGCGGGCACTGGCAGCGCTGGCGTGGGCATGTCGAGCCCAGCATAGGCGAGCGCTCCCCACTCGTCCCCGATGATGCCCACCCTGGTTTGCTCCATGTGAGTGTGATTGCCTACGATGTGCGTGTCTCGGGTCTCGGCGCAAATCTCTCGGCGCTCTTTGATGCCACGGCCCAGTTTCGGAGCTGGCTCGATCTAGAGCTTCAGCCCGCCATCCGCCCCACGCCCGATCATCCGGATCACTGGGATGGCTTCGTCATTGATGTCTCGGATCGGTCCCTGGCGGCGGCACTCTTGGTACTTGAGAAAGCTTTTGGGCCGGCTTGAGAATCTCTCCACCGCCGATTGAAATCGTCCGCCGATTGAAATCGGCGTCTAAGAGCCTCGTGCCTCGGCTACGAAGTCGCTCCGCGACTGAGAACTTAGGAAATCGGTAGTCGCGGAGCGACTTTTTGGCCGAAGACGCTCAGACGCCCCCTTTCAGTGGGCGGATAACGATCCGTGAAAAATGCTACTTTTCGGGTAAATTTCTCCTATGAGCCGACTGACCGACGACGCACGCGACAAAAAACCAAAATCAATCGGGGCAAATTAACAATTGGGCAGGAATTCGATTTAGGAATGTGGAAAGGCTTTTCACATCAGGAGGAATTTTTTTATGTCTCAGAATAGACGTGAGTTTCTGACGGGAGCGGCGGCGCTCGGTATGGGGATGACGTTTGCCGATAAGGCACTGGCAAAGCAGGGTGGGAAAGTCCGCTTTGCCTGTATTGGAGTGGGTGGCAAGGGCGATAGCGATACGGCGGACGCCAATCGTTACGGTGAAGTTGTTGCGATCTGTGATGTGGACGAGGCGACCGTGGCGAAGGCGCTTAAGAAGTACCCGAATGCAAAGCCGTTTACCGACTGGCGCAAGTGCCTCAAGGCGATGGCTAAGGAAGTGGACGCGGTCACGGTGACGGTTCCTGACCACATGCACGGTATTATCGCCGCCAACGCGATGCGAATGGGCAAGCACACGTTCTGCCAGAAGCCGCTCTGCCGCACGATCTACGAAGCGCGCCGCCTCGCGGAGATCGCCACCGAGATGAAGGTGCAGACCCAGATGGGTAACCAGGGCACCGCGGATCCTAAGCTGCGCAAGCAAGCGGCTCAGGTGCGGGCTGGCATTATTGGTAAAGTCAGCGAGATCCATGTCTGGAGCAACCGCCCGATCTGGCCCCAGGGAATTGCACGGCCCACTGCTGTGGCAGCACCTCCTTCAACTTTGGACTGGAAAAACTGGCTAGGGGTAGCACCGGATCGTCCGTTTGTGGCCGGCGCGTACCACACGTTCAACTGGCGCGGCTGGTGGGACTTTGGCTCGGGCGCGATGGGCGACATGGGCTGTCACACGCTCAATATGCCATTTATGGCGCTGGATCTGCGCGATCCTATCTCCATTCAGTCCGAGACCGCCCCTAATAATGGCGACTCGTTCCCGGCCTGGTCCGTCACGACATTTATGTTCGCCGCGACATCTACGCGTGGCCCGATCAAGCTGGTCTGGTACGACGGTAACAAGCAGCCGTCGCTGGATATTCTTGGCGATGCTATTGATGATGACTGGAAGCTCCAGAACTCCGGTTCGCTCTTAATTGGTGACAAGGGCAAGATCTATGTTCCCGGCGACTACGGCAGTGGTGGCCGTGTGGTAGGTGGCGTGGATCTTTCCAATGTCGGCTTTGAGGAGTCTCCTGGCCACTTCCAGGAGCTGGTGCGTGCCATTAAAGAGGGGAAGCCCGCCATGAGCAACTTCCCGGGCTATGCGGGTCCGCTCGCGGAGATGGTGCTTGCCGGAAACCTTGGCGTTCGCGCTGCGGGTAAGAAAGTGGAGTGGGACGCCCGCGCCATGAAGGCGACGAACATGCCGGAGCTGGATGCCTACATCAAGCCCAAGTACCGCAGGGGTTATGACATGATCTAGCTTGACTTTCCGTCAAGCACTTGGGTGCGGCGCTACGGCTCCGCACCCAAGCAGCACCCAAGAGGATTTTTTAAGATGGACCGTCGTGATTTTCTAAAAGGCGCTGTTGCCGCGAGCACTTTTACGATCATTCCCGCCAGCGCACTGGGCCGCGGGGGCAAGCTCGCTCCCAGCAATCGCATCACCCTGGGCTGTATCGGCGTGGGAGGGCAGGGGAACTCCAACCTAGGTGCTTTCCTCAACGAAGCCGACTGCCAGGTGGTTGCCGTCTGCGATGTGGACAAAGACCACGTGCGCGACACGAAAAACCGTGTGGATCGGCACTACAAGAACACAAGCTGCGCCGCCTACGCGGACTTCCGTGAGCTCATCGCAAGAAAAGACATAGACGCCATCTCGCTCTGCACCCCAGACCACTGGCATGCCGTGCCTGCAATTCTGGCGGCGCAGTCGGGGAAAGATATTTTTGGCGAGAAGCCGATTTCCCACTGTCTGATGGAAGGCCGCCAGATGGCCGATGCCGTTAGGAAAAATGGGCGTATCTGGCAGACCGGGAGCTGGCAGCGCTCTACCAATAACTTCCGCGTGGCCTGTGAGCTGGTGCGTAATGGGCGGCTTGGAAAGATCGTCCGTATTGAAGTGGGACTACCAACGGGAAACCCGGGCGGGAAAGTGGACTTTAAAGATGCGCCCCCGAGCCTGGACTATGACTTCTGGGTGGGACCCTCGCGCATGATGCCCTACTGCAATGAGCGTACCCACTGGAACTGGCGCTGGCAGCTTGACTTTGGTGGCGGTCAGCTCATGGACTGGATCGGGCACCACGGCGATATCGCCCACTGGGGCATGGACTGGGACACGACCGGGCCGCAGGAGATAGAGGGAACGGGCAGCTACCCCGACACCGGAATCTGGGACGCGGCGACGACCTATCACTTTGTGTGCAAGTACGCAGGGGGCGTCGAGATGCATGTCGCCAACGGGGGAAACGCCGGAGTTCGTGGTGGCACCAAGTGGATCGGGGAGAACGGCAACTGGATCTGGGTAGATCGGGGCGGGTTAGACGCGAATCCTAAGAGCCTTCTTAGTGAGATTATCGGCCCTGATGAGAACCAGCTCTTCCGTAGCCCCGGGCACCACCGCAACTTCCTCGACTGTGTGAAGTCGCGCAAGCAAACTCTCACACCCGCCGAGACCGCGCACCGCTCCGCCTCAATTGGGCACCTCGGGCAGATCGCGATGAAAGTCGGGCGCAAGCTAAAATGGAACCCCGTCACGGAGCAGTTTCTCGACGATCCCATGGCCACACGGCTTCTCTCAACCCCGATGCGCGCACCCTGGCACGTGTAAGAAAGTACTAGAATCATGCGAATATTTCAGCGAGCCTTCCCCGTGCTGGCTCTGGCGCTCACGCTTGCGCCTGCCTTTGCTCAAGATCCGCTTCAAGAGCTTCGACAGTACGACTATCAGAACCGCAAGCCGGTGGACGCTATCTCCAAGCAGATTGTCGGTGCGACAAAAGTCGATATTTTCCGGATCGAGACTGGCCTCATAGCGGTTCTGCTCGATCCCCAAGCGACCTTGGCTGGCAAGCAGGAGGCTTGTACGTTTTTGAGCCGGATCGGAACGGCTCGCTCCGTACCCGCGCTTGCCAAGCTCTTGGCCGAGCCTGCAACCGCCAATATCGCCCGACTGGCGCTAGAGCGCAACCCGGATCCTGCGGCAGGAGCGGCTCTCCAAGGAGCGCTGGGCTCCGCAACCGGTGCTGCACTGGTGGGGGCTGTCAACTCGCTGGGAAACCGTGGTGAGGTGTCGTCGGTTGCGAAGCTGAAGGCGCTGACTGCCAGCTCGGATTTACTGGTCGCGGAGGCTGCGGTTACGGCGCTTGGGAAAATTGCAACCCCGGCATCCGTGGCGGCGCTGCGCCTGGTGAAGAATACGGCTCTCCCCACAGCGCCCGCACTACTGAGTGTTGCCGGAAGACTCGCCGTAGCGGGGAAGCGTACCGCTGCTCTGGAAGTCTACGAGAGCCTTCTGCGTGGCAGCCAGCCTGAGGTGATTCGGGCGGGAGCACTGACGGGGCTGGCCGCGCTGAACGCCCCGCGCCTTGGTGAACTGACCCTAGCGCTCGTGCGCACCGCACCCGAGCCGGTGTTGCAACGGGTGGCCGGACGGGTGCTCGGTATGCTTGCGGAGCCCGAACGGGTGAAAGCCGCGGTCGCCGCCTTTCCCACTCTTCCGGCACCGGCCCAGATCGCACTGCTGGCAGCGTGGTCGGATCGTAAAGAAACGGCCGCTGCGGGCGTGACGACAACGGCGCTCAATAGCAGCGATCCTGAGGTGCAGTCCGCTGCAATCCAGACCGCGATCCGTGTCTGCGATGCCAGCGTGGTGCCCACTCTCGCGGAGCTTGCTAAGAGCGGCCCGGCGTCAAAAGTCGCGCGGGAGTCGCTGGCACGGATGGGTGGCAAAGGTGTCGAAGAGGCGCTTCTTAAACTTGCGGAGCAGGGTAACCTCGCCGTGATCGGGGTTCTTGGACAGCGCCCCAGCACCAGCTCCACAGCGCGGCTGGTGACACTGGCCGGTGGCAAGGAGCCGCGCTCGGCGGCAGCCGCACTGAAAGTCTTGGAGAAAACCGCGAGCCTTGCGCAAGAGCCCGCACTGGTTGCAGTTCTCGTGGGCACGAGCGAGGAGGATGTCCGCGATGCGGCTCAGGTAGCGGTTGTTGCGATTGTTCAGCGCTCCGGCGACAAAGAGGGGGGCTCGGTACCACTGCTGGCCGCCATGAACAGTGCTTCGCTCTCGGGCAAGTCAGCGCTCTTGAGTGCACTCGCGGAGGTTGGTGCTGAGAGTGCTCTTGTCGTGCTCATTCAGGCCGCGACCTCAAGCGATGAGGAAGTAAAGAACGCCGCACTCAGTGGGCTGGCCAATGCCTGGGGCGACTTGCGCGCCCTACCGACACTGCTTAAGATCGGTAAGAGCGGCACCGTGAAATCTGACCGTGTGCTCGCCCAGCGAGGTTGTTTGCGTTTGCTCGATGCCGATGACAAGCTGCCTGCGGAGCAGAAACTCTCCCGGCTCAGCGAACTATTTACCCTCGCGGAGCGTCCAGAGGAGAAGCGCCAGGCACTGAGTGTCTTGCGAGAGGTACGCTTGCCCGGAGCGGTGGCTCTGGCGGCAAAGGCGCTCGATAACCCGGAGCTGGTGGCGGAGGCTACAGATGCAATTTTGTATCTCGCGGCTCCTCAAGAACTTCCTGCTCCTCGAAAGAGAGACCGGAAACCGCTTGCTGCTGTTACCGGCGCTGAGACAAAAGCCGCGCTTGATAAAGTGCTTGCTACAAGCCAGGATGAGAAAATCCGGGCGCTAGCGCAGAAACTGCGTGCACAATAACGAAACTAAAACTGCCACGATGAACTCTAAGAGGGGCAGTGAACTTGTTTTTAGGAGAGTGAATAAATTGTATTTAAAGGCTACGAAAAAGAGATCTCTTTTCCTGGTACTCACCACACTTGCCCTTGCTGGGGCCGCGCTTGCACAGGACTTGATGCCACTACCAGCGGTCTTGCCTAAGCCGAACTTTATCGGGACGCCCTCAGACGCGCCCGCGGGAGCCAATGTCGAAAAGCCACTCGGGAAGCCACGGCCTATACCTCAGGTGCCCAAGGGGACCGTCAATCTAGCCCTGAAGAAGAAAGTCACGGCGAGCAAAGCTCCCTACGAAGGCTCTCTTGATCTGATCACGGATGGCGATAAAGATGCTAAGCAAGGCACCACGGTTGAGATGTACCCCAAGCTGCAGTGGATACAGATTGATCTGGGGGCCACCTCGGAGCTCTCGTACGTCTTGGTCTGGCACTTCCATGAGCAACCCGTTGTCTTTCGCGATGTGATCGTCCAGGTCTCCAACGATCCGAAGTTTGTGGACGGGGTAACAACGCTCTACAACAACGATGCGGATAATAGCGCCGGGCTGGGAATTGGCAAGGACCGCGAGTACTTTGAGACGAGTGAGGGGCGCCTGATCGCTGCCAACAAAGCTCAGGCACGCTATGTCCGGCTCTACAGCCGTGGTAGCACCTTCACCGACCCCCTGAACCGCTACACGGAAGTCGAGGTCTACGGCCTACCGGCCAAGTAATGGGACGTGTCCTTGCGCTCGTCGCCGTCTTTCTCTCGGTGGCACTTGCGCTCGCACTGCGACTGCCTCAGCTAGGAAACCGCCCCTTCCATGGGGATGAGGCAGTTCATGCAGTGAAGTTTCGGGAGCTCTGGGAGCATGGCAAGTACGCCTACGATCCCAATGAGTTCCACGGCCCGACAATCTACTACGCCGCACTTCCCTTTGTGGCTGCAAGTGGGCACCGCCTATTTGCAGACATGCAGGAATCGGACTTTCGGACAGCCATCGCGGTGCTCGGCGCCGCGATGGTTGGTTTGCTTCTGCTCCTCAAAAAGCCGCTCGGGCTGCACGTACTGCTCTGGGCTGGGCTCTTCCTCGCTCTCTCTCCCGCCTTTGTCTTCTATAGCCGCTACTTCATCCAGGAAGTCTTTCTCGCCGCCTTCACGCTGGGCTTTCTCGGCTTTGCGCTACGTGGCTCCGCTGTGGGCGCGGGGATCTTCGCCGGGCTGATGTTCGCGACCAAAGAGACGGCGGCGCTCTCGCTGTTCGCGGCGGGGATCGCCTGGTTCTTCGCGCTTCGTGAGGGCAAGGCACTCGCCTGGCGTCCGATTCTACTCACGATCATCATCGCACTGGCAACTGCCTATCTCGTCCTCTCCGGCTTCTTCACGAACCCCACGGGGCCGCTAGGGTACCTGCAAACCTACACGCCCTGGCTCCGGCGCGCGGGCGGGACAGATCTTCACAAGCACCCGTGGCACTACTATCTCTCGCTTCTCACTTGGCACCCTGGGCCGCGTGGCACGATCTCCAGCGAGGGGCTAATTCTGGCACTGGGAGTGATCGGGGCTGTGCTGAAATTCCGCACTCCGTTTGGACGCTTTCTGACGCTCTACACGCTGCTGCTCACCGGAATCTACGCGGTGATCCCGTATAAAACCCCCTGGTGTCTGCTGAATTTCCTGCTGCCATGGACTCTCTTAGCCGGGCTCGGTGCCGCCGGGATTGTGGAGGCCGCCCGCTCGAAATCACTGAAAGCCCTCGCCGCGTTTCTGATCTTGCTGGGCGCGGCACAGCTCGGCTGGCAGGCATACAAAACGAGTTTTGTCTTCCAGAACGAGGCGCGTAACCCCTACCTCTACTCGCCGACCGTACCGGATGTGAACCGGCTCAAGGTGCAGCTCGAAGCCCTGGCACTGTCTCATCCACAGAAGTTCGATATGGTGGTTCAGGTGATCTCTAGCGACGGTTACTACTGGCCACTCCCGTGGTACCTGCGGCGCTTTAACGTGGATAAGATCGGCTACTACACCCAGATCCCTGAGCCGCCGTATGCCCCCATCGTGCTTGCCTCCCCGGAGTTCGACGAGGCGCTCACACCGCGCTTGAAGAGCCATATCATGACTGGCTTTGCGGCTCTGCGCCCCGCCGTGAGCTTCGAGATGTTTGTGGATCAGCCGCTCTGGGAGGCGTATCTCAAGAAAAACGGCCCTGTCAAAGACGAGCGCGAAGATACGTGGGTACCGTCGCACTGAGTTTGGTCTCTGCGAAGGGGAGGAGCCGGGGTAAGAGACGGCGAACAGACAGCTATGGACTCCTGCTGGTTTGGTGAAGGGCTTTTCTCCGCCCATTTTCTCACGGAACGTCTCCCGAAAACGGAACTCTACGCCGCTGAGGACGAGTGGAAGCCGGTCTATGAGGCACTTCAGGTGCTGTTTCAGAAGAACCGGAAGGGGGTAGAGAAGGGCAACGAGGAAGATGTCGAGGATCGGCTGGTTGCTCCCGTCTTAGAGGCGCTGGGTTTTGGGGTGCAGAAGCGGCGCATGGTGCCGGGAGCAACCAGTAAACTCTTTCCCGATTTTCTTCTGTATGCCAGCAGGGACGAGTCCGAAGCGGCGTTTCAGACGGGCCAACATTACACGGGCTGTATCGGGATTCTGGAGGCGAAGCGCTGGGGAGTGGGGCTTCAACAGGCGGCGACAAAGAAAGAGCGCTCGCCGCACTTGCAGCTTCGTGACTATCTCAATGAGCGCCCGGAACTCAATTGGGGAATTGCGACCAATGGTGGGGAGTGGCGCCTCTACTGCCGCGCCGCCGCCGCCAGCCACTTCTTCGGGGTGGATCTTGCGAAGGCACTGGAAACGGAAGATACTCAGGCGTTTCGGTTGTTCTACACGCTCTTTCGGTGTGTGGTGTTCGCTCACAAAGCACAGTTGCTTGAGGCAGCCATCGCAGGCGCGAGCCAGTTTCGCGAAGAAATCGAGGCACAGCTTCGGCGGCAGGTCTTTGATAGTATGGAGACTCTAGGGTGTGGGTTCTTTCACAATGCGGAAAATAAGCTGTCCGATAGCGATCTGCCCGCTGTCTTTGAGAACACTCTCATCCTGCTCTACCGGATTCTCTTTGTGCTCAATGCCGAGGCGAGGGCGCTTTTGCCGCTGGAGCCAAGTTCTCCGTACTTTGCATCGTATGGCATCGAGGCAGTGCGCCGAAAGCTGGCCGAACCGAGCACGGCGGCAGAGTATGCCGATGATGGCTCGTTTGCGCTCTGGGGGCGGCTCGAAGGGCTTTTCCGGCTGATCAATGGTGATGATGGTAATCGAAACGAGCGGCTGGGAATCCCACGCTATAACGGAGGTCTCTTTGATCCGACACGCTATCCGTTCCTCAAGAACTACAAAGTGGCGGATCAGTTTCTTGCCGAAGCGCTTCGGACTCTGACGTTTCGCAAAGAGAGTACAGGGCAAGTCGTCGCCTTTGACTACGCTAGCCTGGGAGAGCGGCAC
The DNA here is from genome assembly GCA_031387365.1 of Armatimonas sp. Classification (GTDB taxonomy): domain Bacteria; phylum Armatimonadota; class Armatimonadia; order Armatimonadales; family Armatimonadaceae; genus Armatimonas. The sequence goes on from JANNDD010000105.1 coordinate 9,095, forward strand.
CTGGGAAGCATTCACGAGGGACTGCTGGAGCATAAGCTCTATCGTGACGGAACAACAGACCTCGTGACGCTGCGAAACGATAAGGGGGAGCGCAAGGCGCAGGGAGCCTACTACACGCCGCAGGATTGGGTGGCTTATCTGGTAAGCGCCGCGCTGAAGCCACAACTGGAGACGCTCCCGCAGGAAGGCGATGATGCCTTTGCCAGTGCGATCCTGAACCTGAATGTCTGCGATCCGGCGATGGGAAGCGGGCACTTCCTGGTGGAGGCGACCAGCTTTCTGGCGGAAGCGGCGGCGGCGCACCCGAGCACGGTCACGGGGGATCTGGCCTACTGGAAGCGGCGCGTGGTGGAGGCATGTATCTACGGTGTGGATCGCAACCCGCTGGCGGTGGAGCTGGCGAAGCTCTCCCTCTGGCTCAAGACGGTGGATCGCTTGTCGCTGAACTTTCTGGATCACCACCTGCGCTGTGGCAACTCGCTGATTGGAACGAGCCTTGCGGCGCTCCCGCGCTTTCCCAAGCCCAAGCAGAAAGTGACGGCAAGCAAAAAAGGCGAGGTGCTCCAGCTCTCTCTGACGTTTTCGGGGGACTTGCACGGCGCGGTCTCGGAGGCGATTGCCAAGATTCTGACGATTGAGGGGCAGTCAACCGACACCCACGCGGTCGCCAAGGAGAAAGAGAAGCTCTGGAAGGAGCTGGCGGAGACCGTGATGCCGCGCTTTACGGCGCTGGCCGATCTCTGGGTGGCTCCGTACTTTGGCGGCGACATGAGCTGGGTGGGGTTTCTCGGCCTGATTGACAATGCAAAAGGCACCAGGCAGGCCCGACGTGCGCTCGCCGAGGTGCTCGACCCGGTGAACCCTTTTCACTGGGAGCTGGAGTTCCCTGATGTGTTCTTCACGGAGAAAGGCGACCCCAAGCCCGACCCCGGCTTTGATGCGGTGATCGGAAACCCGCCGTGGGAGCGCATGAAGCTAGCGGAGAGCGAGTTTTTTGCGTCGCGCAGCACCGCCATTGCCAAAGCGACCCGCGCCTCGGATCGAAAGAAGCTTATCGCGGAGCTACCTACCACCGATCCAGAACTCTGGGCGGCGTTTCAAGTGGCAAAAGCAGACGCGGAGCAGTCCCTGGCGTTTGTGCAGAAGAGCGGCTTCTACCCACTCATGGGCAAAGGGGATACCAACCTCTACGCTGTGTTCGTGGAGAAAGCCACGCAGATTGTTGCCAAAGAGGGGCGCGTCGCGCTATTGGTACCGTCGGGGATTGCCACCGACAGCACCACCAGCGCGTTTTTCCGAAGCATCGTCGAGCAGAAGCGCCTCGCGGAGCTTGTGGATTTCGAGAACAAGGCGCACGTCTTCCCCGATGTAGATAGCCGCTTCAAGTTCTCCATTATCGTGATGTCGGGAGAGTCGGCCCCGCAGGAGGCGGCGCGGTGCGGGTTCTTTCTACACAAGATCGAGGAAGCCAGCGACCCGACCCGAACCTTTCCGCTCACGACAGCGGACTTTGCCACCTTCAACCCAAACACGCTCACCTGCCCGATCTTCCGCCGCCAGCGCGATGTGGAACTCACAAGAAAGCTCTACAAAGCCGCCCCAATTCTCAATCTGCACAGTGATGAAGTCTATGGGAATACTTGGAGCATCCGGTTCCTGCGAATGTTCGATATGACGTTGGACAGTAAGAAGTTTAAGACCTCTGAGGAGCTGAACAAAGAGGGCTACTTCGCCACGGACGGCAATGTCTTCGTCCGCAAGAAAGAGGAACGCTACCTACCGCTTTACGAAGGCAAGATTTTTCAGATGTTCGACCATAGATCGGCGAATATTTCTGTACAAGAGGAAAATCTCCATCGGCCTGGTCAACAGGGAGATGTTACTTTGACCCAACACCAAGACCCACACTTTTCCCCAGAAACAAGATTTTGGGTTGATGAGTCTGAAGTTTTCCCAAAGATAAGATTTGAAAAACAAACTCCTTTTTTACTTGGATTCAAAAACGTATGCTCTCCCACGAATATTCGCACAATGATTATGACGGCAATTCCTGTCAGAGCTGCGGGTCATTCAATACAGTTTATAGAGCCAGATATTGAAATTGGTTTCGTGACGTGGTGCTGTCTCATGGCAAATCTAAATTCGTTTGTCTATGACTTTATCGTCCGGCAAAAAATAGGTGGGGTCAATCTCTCGTATTTCATTGTGGAGCAAATTCCTACTCTGCCGCCGCAACGGTACGCCGAAGACTTCCACGGTACGCCCCTCGCCGATTTCATCAAGCCCCGCGTGCTGGAGCTTTGCTACACCGCCCACGACATGACCCCGTTCGCCCGTGCGCTGGGCTACGACGGCAAGCCGTTCGCTTGGGATGAGGAGAAGCGCCTGCACCTGAAATGCCAGCTCGACGCGCTGTACTTTCTGCTCTATGGCCTCACTCGCGAGGAAGCCACCGAAGTGCTGGAGACGTTTCCTATTGTCAAGAAGCACGACGAAGCGAAGTTTGAGGGGCGTTACCGGACACGCGAGCTGATTGACGGGTACATGAAAGCCTACGCGGTGGGGAACCTGGACGCGAAGGTGCGGTAAGGTATAATTTGACGATGGCACTTCCCGATTTTCGCGACGATGGCTGGCTTCCGGCGGGGCATCATCCTACGACGTGGGAGGAACTTATCATGGTCTTTGGAGGCCAACCTGAGACGAAGCGTCGCCGCATTATGGAGCGACTCCTCCTTTGGCGGGATCGAGCCAGAGGGCACAATATCACCGGACGGCTCCTGCTCAATGGGAGCTTTATCTCTACCAAGGCCGAACCGGGTGACTTTGATGCGATCTTTGTAGGTGACGAAGGAATCGAAGATATCTTAATGGAAAGTGACGAGGCACGGCTTCTGCTGAACTATCAAGTCTGTAAAGAAATCTATGGGGGCGATCTACTGTTTTTTTCAGCGGCGGCGGCACGAAAGTACCCCGAGTTCTGTCGTTTAGATGGGTTTGACTATAGCAAAGATAAGCGCCCCAAAGGGCTTGTGGAACTAAAAATATGATTGACACACCGGAACAGCTAGAGATTGCGCTCAACCAGACTGCAAGCTTTAAAGGCATGCTAGAGGCAATGCGGCGGCATCTCGCCGAGACACAGCCCGCCCTTATTCCGCTTGCCTCTGAGGGCTACGAAAAGCAACTCAATCAACTTCAAGCAGACATCTGCGACTATTTACTGCGACAAAGAACAGCGACATTTAAGGCCGCGTGAAAACCGAACCAACGCACCCGTGAGGGTGACCGGCGTTAGCCCTGAGCGAGAGGGACTTGTCCCCTCGAAAAGGCAAATACGGCGCGATACAATAGAAATCTATCACGCAGCTATAAAACACCATCACTTAATGATACAAAGCCAACACTGCATAATCAAAGGCCATCACTTAATCGCAGTAGGCCAGCACCTGAAGATGCAAGGTCAGCATGAAAATAGGGAAGAATGACGTGATAAAACTGCAAGTCATCCTGATGGGATTCAAGCCCATCACTTAAGAAAGGACAACGAACACGATGCCAGACACAACCAGCACGACCCCAGAGCCCACCGCAAAGAAAGCACGTGTGCTCACCCCCTACAGCATCAAGAACATTCTGATGCGCGCCGAGCTTGTCATCGCCGGACACCAGAGCGACCCGGATATTCAGAGCGCCCTGCTTCCCTTCAACTACGACACAGCCGCCGTCAATTCCCTCGATAGCCAGCTCACCAGCGCCCGGGCACTGGTTGCGGCCACCACTCAGAGCCGGGGAGCGCAGCGGGGGACAACCCAGCAGGTCAAAGACACCTTCACAGCGGCCCGAAGTGCGACCGCCACGTTCGCCCTGGTCTGCCGCGAGCTGCTCAAAAACGAGCCGGGGGCACTCGCCGCCCTGGGCCTGACGGGTGGAGCCGCCCCACAGGCCCTCGCCGCGTTTCTGCTCTACGCCGACAGCCTCTTCACCAACGCCCTCAGCGCCTCTGCCACCATCAAGGCAAAGCTTGCCACACGTGGCTACGATGCCACGCGGCTTGTGTCAGAAAAAGCCAAGATAGACGCGCTCCACGCCGCCAACCAGGCCCAGGAGCAGGCCAAGGGCACGGCGCAAGATCTCACGCCTCAGCAAAAGCAAACCCTCACCGATCTGGACGATGCAATCATGCTCTACCGTAAGCTCGCCCGCCGCGCCCTCAAAGGCAGGCTCCAGCTTTTAGAGAAACTCGGCATCAAGGCATAGCCCTCTTTGCCCTCCCTCCCGATACCGGGAGGGAGGGGGAGTCTGAAGGGGTTTTCCTGCCCCCACCCAACCCTCTCCCATTCACCCAGAGGGTACCCGGGAGGGGGTGGCGTAGTGAGGAACGAATGAAGCCGGGGGAGGGAAACAAAGCTAGAGCAAGCCCAACTTGTGGTAATCTGATTTAGCCCTAACAGGCTTGCACAGGCGGAGGATTTCGACGATGCCAAATAACCCACACCCACTTTTTAAAGCGTTTGACACTAACAACGACGGTAAGCTAAGCCGGGAGGAACTTCCCGAGCTACTGCGGCCCGCGTTTGACCGGATGGACACCAATGGCGATGGCTTTCTCTCGCCCGCCGAGGAGTCCGCTGCGCGTGGTGCGGCCGCGCATGTGCAGATCGAGGCCACGCCGCTCCAGTGCTTTACCACCGCGCTCTCCGTTCGCGGAACCAGTGTCGCTGTACCGATTCCCTTTGATCCCAACGATACGTGGGGGCCAAGAGAGCGCCACGATGTGACTGGAACCGTTGGTGGGCACACGATACGCGGCCCACTCCAGCCCGACCGTGACGGTTTTATGCTTCTGCTTGGCCCCGCATTTCGCCGCGATGCCCAGCTTGATCTAAGCACCGATGTCGAAGTCGTGCTCTCTCCCGAAGGCCCTCAGCTCTACGAACTCTCTTCAGATTTCCGCGATGCAATTACCGCCGTCCCTGAAGCACGGGCATTCTTTGAATCTATTCCGACGTTCTACCGAAAAAACTATGTCCGCTGGATCGAAGCTGCCAAGCGCCCTGAAAACCGCACCAAGCGGATCACAGAAGCCGTTGAGCAGCTCAAAAATAAACAGCGTCGCTAGCTCACTGGCTGTTTTTCGTCGGGTTCATCGCGCAGATCAGGTAGCGTCAGGGCAAAGCACATCGCCAGGAAAAACAGAGGGCTGAGCGAGATCAGCGAGAGGCGCATGTCGCCCACCGGGTTGATGAGCACGAAGAATACTGTGCCTGCCGCTGCAAAGATCCGGCCGATATTGTAGCAAAATCCGGCCCCTGTCGTTCGTAACAGTGTGGGGAATAGTGGCGGTAGGTACATCGTGAAGAGCGCGAATACCCCGGAAAAGAACCCGACAACAGGCAGGAAGGGCAGGAGCGTGGCGGCGCTACGGGGGACGATATACGCGGCAGTGTTGGCAAGGCAGAAGCCCAGGAGCATCACTGCAATTGCGGCCCGATAGCCTAGTTTTCGGGCAAGAAACCCAGCGAAGTAGTTCCCCAGAATCGAGATGCCGATGATCCAGCCAAACGTCTTACTGGCAAGCTGTGTGATCGCGAGCTTATCCATCGCCTGTACCTCGGGGAGGCTACGCAGGTGCTGGAGATGCCAGAACTGAAACGCCCACCACGCGGTGAGTGAGGTGGAACAGACCGCGACGACCCGTAGTGTGGTTGAGAGAACCGGCGGGCGGAACAGATCGGCGATGCCAGGCGCCTTGTCGCCTTTCTCTTTTGCCGCCTTCCACTCGTCGGGCTCGGGGACATTTTTACGGATCCAGAAGACGAAGAGAGCCGGGAGGATTCCCACGAGGAAGACCCAGCGCTCGTTGCCCGCCATGAGGTAGGTGGTCAGAGTCGCGAGGAGCACGCCGATATTCACGCCGGTCTGGAGTGTCGCCGCGAGCCAGCCGCGCCAGCTCTTGGGCCATGTCTCTGAGAGCAGTGCGGAGCCCACCGCCCACTCCCCGCCGATTCCGAGTGCGGCAATAAACCGGAAAATAAGAAGCTGTTGCCAGGTCTGTGCCACCGACGACAGCCCGGTAAACACGGCGTAGGTGAGGATCGTTAGGCTGAGCGAGCGGCTCCGGCCCAGAATATCGCCTAGGCGTCCAAAGAACGCACCGCCTAGCGCCCAGCCCACCAGAAACGCGGCCTGAATGTAGGCCGCTTTCTCTTTAACATCGGGCGAGGTTGTCGAGGTGCTCTGGAGCAGAAGTGCGACAAAGACGGGAGCGACCACCGTGTAGAGATGGATGTCTAGGCCGTCGAAGAGCCAGCCGAGCCAAGCGGCAATGCCAGATTTCCACTGCTGTGGAGAGATTGATTTTAGAGTCATTTCTTTTTCTTTGGTTTGGGCGGCGGGGCCGAGGGCGGTTTGGGGGCCGGTTTTACGATAGGCTTTACGGTGGGCTTAGGGGGAGGCACTGGTACAACGGCCTTTCCCGTGGTGAACTGCCAGGAGCGTGCTGTTTCCCGTCCATCCGCTTCTTTGACGACGATGCGTGCACGGTAGGCGCTTAGCGGTAGGAGGGGCTGCTTGGGAATCAGCAGGATCATGTCATCGAGCTCACTGTCATTGCTGGGCGAGTTGGTGTAGCACGCAACGGGCATATTATCTGGGCCGGTGAGCGCGGCCGCAACCAGCTCGGGTTTGTCAGTGACTCCGTAGAGGTGGAGTGTGATAGGGTAGCCCGTCGTTCGGGCAGCACCGGGGTAGAGCCGGAGGGGGTCGGGAGTCTCGGTATCGGTCCACTGGACACTCACATCAAGCTGACCGTCCGCGGGGTAAACCAGGACTTCTCTGCCCGTGCTCGCTCCGCAAAGCACCGTGACACGGTCTCCGGCAATTCCCACTCCTGCGGGAAACGCCCCCGGCTGGAGCAAGGCAGCACGGTGGTAGGGGGCATCCATCAGACTCTGAACCGAGGCCAGTGCGCTGTTCCCCTGGGCCACCACTTCATAGCACGGGTCATAGAACCCAGCCTTCTCGGCGCGCTCCTCGGGGGTGGCGGCGTAGAACTCGGATTTCTCGGGCTGCTGGGTGTGGGTCAGCTCCAGCTTATTGGCCCAGAGATAGCGGCTGTGGCGGGCGGCTGCCAGGCAGAGTGCAGGCTGAAGGACGGCATCGGGCAGGAGTGCAGCACGCCGGAGATGATTGAGGTGCGTGAGGGTGTCTTGCTGGGCACTATCCGGGGCAGGGGGCGGAGGCGGAGTGAGCACACGGGTGAACTCCCACTCCATGTCCACTCCTTTATCGTTGGAGAGCCAGACCTCGCAGACAGCCTTCACAGGGCCTATGGGAAGCGGTTCCTGAGGTTCTCCGATAATACTATGGCTCTCGTTGTCGTAGCGCGTGGGAATGGGCAGGCCATTAACACGCATCTGAACCCGGCGTAGCTGTGCGCCCTTGGGCTGCATCTGCCAGACCAATAGGGGCTTCTCCAGCGGCGTCTTACCCTGGGGACGAGGCTCGGAGCCTTCCCAGAGGTTCTGTTGAGGCAGGGAAAGCACGAGAAGCAGCGCTGCCAGAGCGAGATTTCTCATCGCATCTCTTGCCCCCCGGTGACATTGAGTGCCTGTCCGGTCATGTAGCCCGCGTCCTCGGTGCACAGAAAGACCACGACTCCTGCAATATCGGCGTAGGTCGCGCTCCGGCCCAGCGGCACCTGCGACTCATACTTTGCACGCACTTGCTCTATTGTCAGGCCCTGGGTCTCGGCGTACTGCGCAAAGAGTGAGTCTTGCCAGAGCGTGCCGTCCAGTAGGTTGCCGGGGCAGACACAGTTTACGCGAACGCTGTGTGGGGCCATGTCTAGCGCGAGGCTCTGTGTCAGGCCGATTCCGCCAAACTTGCTGGCCGCATACGCCGAGTTGCGAAAGCTGCCTTTCTTACCCGACTTCGAGTTAATCTGAACAATGCAGCCACTTTTCTGCAATGCCATCTGTTTGCATGCCGCCTGCGCTGAGATAAAGTAGCCGCTGAGATTGACATCAATCACTTGCTTCCACTTCTCGGGATCAAACTCGCACACATCGCCCGCGATTAAAATTCCAGCGTTGGCGATCAGAATATCAAGCTTGCCAAACTCCGCCACGGCGCATGCCACCATCGCCGCGCAGTCTGAGGCGCTTGTCACATCGGCACGCATCCCAATCGCACTTGCGCCGATCTTCACCGCCGCCGCTATCGCTTTTTCCTCGCTCATGTCTGCCAGAAGCACGGAGCAGCCTTCACTGGCCAGACGCTGTGCGAGCGCCTCCCCAAGTCCCTGAGCCGCCCCCGTCACAATTGCCGATTTTCCTTGAAGTCGCATAGAACAGAATTATAACCGATAAAATAGGGCAATATGGCTGTTTTTAGTGCGGATTTCGCGGCGCGGGAGAACTTAGAGAAGATTGTCGCGCTCGGTGATTATCTGGCGATCAAGCAAAACTTAGAGACCCAAGGGATGCTGCGCTTTGTGCACGAGGGGGGGGAGAGCGGCTACAGTGCGCGACACCTCAAAGACGCTGAGGCTGCCGCCAAGCTCACGCGCTGGATTGATGCCCTGAGCAACGAGCGCAAGTGGCCGATTAAGCGCTTCACGGAGCAAATCGCTCCGATGCTCGCCGAGGGAATCGCGGTGGCGGTCGCGCCCTCACACAATCCGTTTTTTACGGACCCTCCCATTCGAGCACTAGCCCAGAAGCTCGCCGATTCGGGGGAGCGCGTGGATGCCACAGGCTGTTTGGTGCGCCATACCAAAATTCGGCGCATTGGCTACGGCGGCCCGAGCTACGTGCACTTGCACCAGGAGACAATTCGGGTAGAGAACGAAGCGCTGTTTTTCGGTAAGCCCGTGTTGCTCCTCGACGATATCGCACGCTCCGGGGCGACACTGCGTGCCTGCCGCCGACTGCTGCTCGACCACGGAGCCAGCGAAGTGCAGATGCTCGTGTTGGGGCGTGTCTGGCGTGGATGAAACTGCGATAAAAAGACTGTAAAAACCTGTAGAATATACCGATAACAGTAGTGCGAGGCTCTAAGATTCCTTAGAACCGAGAGCGAGACGAGACTAAGACCCGCCAGATACCCGTCTGGCGGCTTTTTTTGCCTGACGGATCGCGAGGGCCCCTGCAAAACCAGGCTCGGGAGTGAGGCGAACCACGTCGTAGTGGGCTGCCAGCTCGGGCTCCAGTGTTGGCCAAACCGTCCGTTTCAAGAGCGGCGACGAGAACCCGCCGCCTTCCGCCTTGATCAGTGCTTCCTTGGCGGTCCACGCATCAAAGAAATCCTCGGTGGTCGTGATGGCCGCAAGCTCAGTGGCCGTAAAGACACTACGCCCCAGGGTCTTAGGTTCGATGTC
>JANNDD010000977.1:0-2594 GCA_031387365.1 Armatimonas sp.
ATCGAGCACCGCCAGACACCAACCAACGACCGGGGGACGCGCTTCCACCCCGAGGCGAGGCTATTCGTTTCGGAGACCCTGCGTACTTCAGGGCTACTGGCCGCACTCCCGGAGCGTGAAGCCAAGAACCTTCTTTGGCTACTGACCTACCTGCATCCCAATGGGCGGCTCTTCGCTCCCGTGAGTCTTCTCGCACGGGATATGGGCCTCTCCGAGCGCGATGTCCGCAAGCAGTTCCGCGCCCTAACCACAGTTTACTGGCTAGACGCGCCTCTGGTACGCCACCTCACCCAGGACACCACGGAGCGCTTCACCTTGGGAAACCAGGTGCTCGGTGAGGAAACCCTCGACACCAGCGTGACTCTTCCCCTTCCTGAGCTGACTCGGTCAACAGGGCACCGGGAGGCAATAGTGCAGGCGAGCCGTGAGCGCTATGGCCGCCCTCGCCTAGAAGTGGAGAAGCTTATCTTGGAGCAGATGGGCTACCACCCTGAGGAGAACTCCGACACTCCCGAGGGCGAAGTGCGGCGCGGTCTGCGCAATGTGAGCATTTCCCGTGAGCAGATCGGTGAATTGATTGAGGAGTTTGGCATCGAGGCATGCCTACGTCAAGTGAAATGGCTACCGCTTCGTGGAGCCAAGAATCCAAGCCGCTACGTAGTCGCAGCGATTCAGGAGAACTACAGCCCGCCTCGTGGACTACGGCCCTACGAACCAGAGCCGACTACGGGAGAAGAGGAAGACTTGTCTGCGCTTGAGGAGGAGGAAGAGGAAGGTAGTCAAAATGTCTGAGTTTGTTGTTCAGATGTCTAAGTCTGTTCTTCCAGCGGGCTGGGAAGATCTGGCTCCCGTTGTGCCGGTACCCGCTGTTTACATAGATCGCATCATGCCAGCACTCACCGATCCAGAGTGGAGAATAATCTGCATCGTCATACGCCAGACACTGGGCTGGGTAGACAAGCAAAACCCCAGTATGCGCAAGCAGCGCGACTGGATCAGTCATAGCCAGTTCAAAGCCAGGACGGGCAAGAGTAGCGACGCCATCAGTCGAGCGATAGGTAGCCTGGTTCAAGTGGGCCTACTTATCGTCGAGCGTGAGAACGGTAGCCTCGTAAGTCACCCTCATGCTCGTAGGAAAGCACGCTGTCGGCTCTACTACAGGCTCGGAGCACTGTAAAGCCTAGCTCAGGAGGATCTTTGATAGGGCGAACTTCCCGCAGTCAGAGACACCGCCGCCGTGAGCTTGCAGAGCAACTGCATCTCGGTATGTTTCCGTCGGGTCAGGGTATGTTTCCCTCTGGCAGTTACCGCCAAACAGAAACGACAAAAGAAACCGGATACAGGCTTTCACCGAAGCAGATACGGGAGGGCAGCTCCTCTAGGGAGGCTGCCTCCTCCCGATCTTCCCAGACAAAAAGCACGTCACCTCAGGCAAGAAGAGGAGACTTGCTAGCCGCTGCTCGCGCCACGTTCCCAAACCGTGAAAAGCTCTTCGGTAACCGTGAGAAGCTTTTCAGTGTGGACGTATTCGGTCGTCGTAGTGAGATAGACACCCGCAGGATGGGTGCGGGAGCATACCAGAAGCTATTGGAGTCGTTTCAAAGTCCCATCCGATTTGACGATCCAAGCCACAAGCCAACCAATTTCCCCGCGCTTGAGCGGGTGACTTTGGAGGGCTGCAAGCTCGGCTCCGAGACGCAGCTCCCGATCCCCGACTGGTGGCAGACCCCAGAACCTGGTGCTGCTACTGATGAGATCAAGGCCATTCTTAAAGACAACCTACACAAAGCGCGAGAGCGTCGTGGTGGACGAGGCTGGCGGAGGGCACTGTGAAGAAAGTAGAGGGCACTGTGAATGTACCGCTGGCTCAAAGAGGGCGGGTGGGTTGCCACAACGAAGGAAAATCTCTATTCTGGTGGCGTTAAGAGAATCCCCCATGCTGGAGAACATGCCAACTAATACCGTGTCCGTGGATGTTCTCTTATTGCTATGGGCGATTCTTCAGGTGATCTGGCCGTACTTACTGATCTGGCTGGCGATAAAGCTGCTAACCCTTGTCCCTGACATTCTCAATCGGCGCAGGTTAGCCGCTTCAGGGATTGAGAATATTGATCGGATGGATGGCAAGACCTTCGAGCAGTGTTTGGCAACGCTCTTTGCCCAGCAGGGCTACCACGTTATCCAAACTCCTTACCGGGGCGATTGGGGAGCAGACCTCGTTCTACTCAAGAGGGGCGTACATACCGTCGTGCAGGCCAAGCGCTACCAGAAAAGCGTGGGAGTGCGAGCTGTTCAGGAGGCGGTAGCGGCCAAGGCTAAGTACCATTGTCGCGAAGCGATGGTGGTGACCAATAGCACGTTCACCAGGCAAGCAATCGAGCTGGCACAAGCCAACTGGGTGATTTTGTGGGATCGAGAGAAGCTCATCAGTCAACTCTTAATGACTCGTAAGGCACAAAAGTAGGCCGCACCGTATAATGGTCCAGGAAAATCGGACAGTCAAAAGGGCTTTTCTAAGAAATTTAGAAAGCCAAAATAGACACCATGAGAAAGCAACATAGCCCGGCCTTCAAAGCCAAGATCGTCCTCCAGGC
>JANNDD010000012.1:0-1504 GCA_031387365.1 Armatimonas sp.
GAGCGCAATTCGTAGCGGCGTCCGTGCGGCCCAGTTTCCGACCACGGGGTTGTGGGCGAGGGCCAGCGTCCCGTCAGGGAGCCGGGCAAGATCAATGCCGCTGTTGTTGTTGGGCAGTTTCGAGTCGTAGACCGGCTTCCAGGTGCGTCCGTTGTCGTCGGAGTCCGTGCGCGGGCAGTAGCCGCAGGAGGAGCGGAGGAGGGCGTGGAGCTTGCCCGGCGCGGACTCCCAGAGCGTTGCCTGAATGATTCCGTGCTTCTCCCCGAGCGCGGTGCGGTCTAGATTTGCCGTGCGCTGCCAGGTCTTGCCCTTATCGGCGGAGCGGTCGAAAAATGCCTCCCACGTGCCTTGTTCGCTCGATGCCCCGGCTAAAAGCGTGCCGTCGGTGAGTAAGATCGGCTTGTTCTTCACCGGCCCACGTCCGCCGGTATCGTCGCCGGGAATCAGCTCACGGGGCGCACTCCAAGTCTTGCCCGAGTCTCTTGAGGTGATCGTCCAGGTCTTCCAGTGCGGAATGGTCGCCCCGGCTTTGAACCAGAGATGGAGTACTTTATCCGGCCCGTAGAACAGCACAGGGTTCCAGTGTGCGGTCTCATCAATCTTAGCCACTCGAACCGGCGCACTCCAGGCTCTCTTGCTCCCCAGAGTTGTGTGCGAGAGCCAGATCCCGACATCGGGGTGCTTCTCCTTGGTGCCGCCAAACCAGGCCGCCACCAGGGTCTTGCCACACAGCGCGATAGTCGAGGCGTGGCACTCGGGGAAGGGAGCCTCGGTGTAGATCGGCTCGTGGGTTATCGTTTCGAGTTTCATGCCGTTATTGTACGCGAAAAACCCACGCTCGGCGGCGCAAGTCGAGCAACGTGATGGCAAGAGCAACCGGCCACCAGGGAAGCAGGGCCAGCAGGATCGCAAAGACCAGGCAGTTGGTGGCAAACGAGCCTAGCGCATCCCAGCCATGCCGCGCCGCAAAAATTCCACCCAGAAACTGAAGCGCCGCGATGGCAAGAACCGGAGCCGGCGTGTGCGCCGTGATACTTGCCACCCAGCCCATGGTGGCAATCATAAGCCAAGCGCTCCGCCAGCCCACGTGCCGCTCTGGGCGGCAGTCAAACAAAGTTGTGAGTGGCTCGCACCCGGCGATCTGGCGGCGGTTGTAAGAAAGTAGACGATAAATCGGCCAAATCGTGGCCTTGAGCCAGCGCTGGCGTAGGACGGGGCGGAGCCACGTCGCTTGGTGCCCGATCAGCAGAAAGAGGGCATCAAGCCCGTAGACAATCTCGCCTGTCGCGCGGTCAATCAGTGGGATCGCCACTCGGCCCCGCTCGACATCCAGCCGTTTAAAGACCTCGGGACACTGCTCAGGAGCCTGTCCAAACGCAACCCGCCCCGCCCGTGGGAGCACCCCAAGGCGCACAAAACCCTCGGTGTAGAGCTGGCATAGCGGGCAGCTATCGTCGTAGAGGATCACTTTCTCGGCAAGCATCACAAACTCCCTGATTTCTAA
>JANNDD010000016.1:0-13965 GCA_031387365.1 Armatimonas sp.
GCGGCGGCATCGGCGGTGGCGGCGGCATCGGCGGTGGTGGCATCGGTGGTGGCGGCGGCATCGGCGGTGGTGGCATCGGTGGTGGCGGCGGCATCGGCGGTGGTGGCATCGGTGGTGGCGGCGGCATCGGCGGTGGTGGCATCGGTGGTGGCGGCGGCCAGGGTGGTAATCAGACTCTCTACCGTGAGTCTGCCCTTGAGGCTCGTAGTGGTGCAGTAACTCCACTGTCACGTCCGCAAGTGACGGGTCCTGTGTCTGATCAAAACATGCAGCGTGTCATTGTTTCGTTCCAGACGACCCAGGGTGCGAACCAATACGGTGTGGAGTTCTCTTCAACGCCGGACTTCAAGCGTAAAATCCAGAAGGCACCTTTCTTCGCCAACTTTACGCTGGGAGCAGATACTCGGACGGAAGCCTATGACTTGAGTACGGACTTCAAGGATCTGAAGGCGGGTAGTAAGATTTACTTCCGTGTCGGTGCACGAAACTCTCTGGATACTCCAGGGCCCCAGGGTCGTGACACGGTTAACGGAGATGATTACATCTACTCACAAGATCTGAGATCCTTCTCCAAGATCGGTGTTCCGCCGGCAGCACCGTAGCGGACAGTACACTGCGGAGGGGCAGCCGCTAAGGTTGCCCCTCCGATGACGACAATCCAACGTAGAGAAAACGTTCGGAATCAATGCGGGAATCAAGGCTAGTAAACTAGTTAGAGTTCTGTGCAACTCCTGAGAACAACGATGAGGCAAATAAAACTTCGAGCCATTCTTAGCGGCATCTTGATGGCAGCAGTGCTGTTGAGTGTTGCGGGGGCTGCTAGTGCGGCACAACCGCCAAAAGCGCTGGCCTTACCAGGTGAAATCATCCTGCAAGTACCTCCTGGTACTGCGTCTGCCACGGTGGATGCTCTCGCAGCCACTGCTGGCTGTGATGTTATCAAGCCGCTTGCCTACTCCCCTGGTGTCTATCTGATTGGGGTCAAAGGGCGTCAAATTAGCCTGACGGCTACTGAACCTTCAAATGCGATGCTGGTCGCGATGGCTCAGCTACGGACAACACCAGGAGTAACTGCCGATCCCAACTTCATTCGTTACTTTACGGGCTTCTCTCAGAAGTCTCCCCGAGTGACGCGCGCAACGGCTGGACCCGGATCAAGCATCACTCCCAATGACCCACTTTATGCCCCGCAATGGGACATGACGATGGTACGAATGCCTGAGGCTTGGAACATCCAATTTGGCACGGCCAATGTGCTTGTTGGAGTGATTGACTCTGGTGTCGAACGCAATCATCCCGACCTTCAGGATGCTTCCGGTGCTGATCGGACGGTAGATCACCAAGCCTTCGGGGGGGGGACCGCAGGAATTGATGCGCTCGGACACGGAACTCACGTCGCTGGAACTATTGCCGCAACGACCAACAATGGTAATCGTGTTGCGGGCGTTGCGGGATGGAACCGCAGTGGGTTAAACGTACTGATTGTTGATGTTAACGTTGATAGTGGGGCCGGTAATGGATCACTTTCCTCGGCAGGAATTATTCAAGGTATTAACTACTGTGCGAGTAAACCCGTCAAAGTCATTAACATGAGTCTGGGTGGGTACGGAACCTCTGCTGCAGAGCGGGCAGCAGTCAAAAATGCAGTGGACACAGGGGTTGCGGTTGTTTGTGCGGCAGGAAACGGAACCATTGACCACGGTGTTCTCCCTGGGTATCCTGCTGATTTCCCCGGTGTGATCAAAGTGACCGCAGTTGGTTTCGATAAGAAGTTAACCTTTTATTCTGACTTCGGTTTTACGGAAAACCCTCAGTTGATTGCTGCTCCCGGCGGCTCCCTTGATGGCAACTCCGCACACGATGTTCTCTCCCTGTGGCCTGTTAATGGTGGTGCCTTAGGGCCGGGTCAGAATGGAACGAATGCGATCGCGGGAACATCCATGGCGTGTCCGCATGTCGCTGGTGCGGCAGTATTGCTGTCCGCAGCAGGCGTGACCGGGGCACAGATGTACAAGGCTCTTGCGGATGGTGCTCAACTTCCCAATGAGCCTCTGGATGCAAGGAAACATGGTCCCGGTGTTTTGGATGTTTATTCGGCCTTGTTGCCTTACAGTGATCCGCCCCCGCACATGATTCTTGAGGGCGCAAGTGATCGCGGTAACTCCTACTTTAGTTCCACTCCCATCAGCGTCTCTCTTTCTGGGGTTGGAAAAATCTATGCAAGTGGTCCTCCTAGTACTGTTACGGGACGTTGGTCGCTTGAACAAGATCTGACGGTTGAAGTTCAAACGATCGGACGTACTCCGAGCATTGTGAAGTCTTTTGTCGGTGGGCGTGGAGTTACGGGGCAGCCGAATCGTTTCGAGATTCCCGTGCTACCTGCAAACGCGATTAAGGCAACGGTCTATTCGGGAATCCGGGTTCCGGCAGTCAACTCCGATGGTTCCTATTCGCCGATTAGTCTTTCGCCGGGGCAGTACCGCATTGTTGGGAAGCTAAACCTTCGTGACAAAACGGGGATCGTCGCGACTGAAGAGCAAGTACAGTTCATCACGATTGTTGAGAAGCGCTTGAGTGCGGGACGCAGTATGTTTGCGACACCATTCAAGGCGGGCGTCTTCCTTCGACCGGTTAACAGTCCTAATATGACCCCAGAGGCCGCACTATTAGGACAGACGACATCATTCGCGATTGCACGCTACAACCCGTTGCGTAGCTTGAGCGATGACGATTATGCTCGTTTCCGTTCGAATGATCCCTACGTCTTGAAGAACGCATCGCGCTTTGATCTGATTGATCAGCTGGATCGGCGTATCACTGTTTTCGACACGACGAATCCAGGGGTGTCCATTGCACCCATTGGCTTAGGCTACTGGCTAGATCTTGACCGTGAGGCGGTGCTTAGCACCGTACTGCTCCCTTACCCCACTCAAATTCCTGGAGTGAGTCCCATTGCGGAAAACTCTGTTGGGATCCAAGCCTATGCTTCCGGTGGCGGCTGGAACATGATCGGGGCACCGTTCACTTACCCGGTGGACTGGAGTGTGGTGACGGTCATGGTGGAGGGAGTGAGCTACTCCATGGCAGATGCGGCTAAGGCGGGAATTATCTCCCCAGCTTTGATCGGTTTTGCCAATGGAGATTATGTCTACTCCGTTGCACCTGCAGGGCAGCTTGAGCCTTTCAATGGCTACTGGGTGCGAGTCTTCCATGACTGCACACTACTTATTCCCCCCGTTCCGGGTGCGCCGACTTCTCGTGCACAGATCGGAGCTACCAAGGGCGCGGACGAGTGGCGAGCGCGATTTGAAGCCACAATAGCGGGTGATCGTGACAGAGACGGCCAGAACTACTTTGGTCAGCTCCGTGATGCGAATCAGAATGAGGATCGCTACGACATTCTCCAGCCACCATCGGGTGCGGGAAATGTTTACGCACGGTTTGTTAAAACCAACTCGGGAACGAGCCGCTCGCTAGCATTTGATATGCGCCCGCTCACAGGCACTGAGGGTAATACTCAGGAATGGAAAGCGGTTGTAACGACGACACGCCCCAATGCCACGGTCTCCGTGTCTTGGCCGGGTTTGCAGTCTGCACCGCGTAACGCCAAGTTTGTCCTTCATGACTCTGTAACAGGCACGACGATCCCTATGTCGTCGCAGTCCTCGTATACATTCAAGTCTGGTGCCCCAGGAAGCTCTCGTAATTTTACGATTTCGATGCAAAAGCTTCCTAGCGGCGGCGTACTAACGATGCGCTCGCTACGAACAGTGCCAGGGGGACGGGCAGCAAAGGGCTGGACGTTTGGCTTGACTACCAACTTGGATGCTAATATCAAGGGAGTTGTTGAGACTGTAACAGGGCGTCCTGTTGCTGTACTAGGCAGTAAGGGACGCGCTCAAGCGGGTCGGGAATCAACCCTGACTTGGGATGGTCGCAGCTCTAGTGGTAGTTACATTCCTGCGGGAACGTACCGAGTTAAGGTTTATGCCGAAACGGCAGATGGCCAGATTGCATCACAACAGGCGACGATTATTAATGTTCGCTAGACATGAATCGGGCTGTGCGAGCAAACTAGCACAGCCCAGAGATGCTGACGAAGCAAAGAGAGGTTATTCGATGGCGATTTTCGCTGTTCGGAAGCAGAAAATAGCAAACCGTTCCCTGAGGACTGCCACACGGCTGTCAGTTGCCGCCTTGAGTGTGTTCATGGCTCTGTCCTGTAGCATTCCCGCTGCACGGGCGGATACAAAGGGGGGAGTCTCCCCTGTACCTATCATAGACTTGCCCTCGGGGAATTTCTTTGGCTGGCCTCCGTCTACGACCACACCCTGGTATGCCTATATCTACAATGATTATATGCTGGTAACTGTGGGCTGGACGGGTGCTCTTGCGCCACCCCAGCCTCCTCATGCAACAGGTGACGTTGCGGGGCGGATTTCCTTTGGGACGGTGCAGGGTAATCTCCGTTTAAGTCAGGATGACAATCAGGCACTACTGGGAGGGGTCACTAAGCTATCCTCCGTGGGGCCGCCGGATGATTCTCAGTTCCCTTATGGCTGGGGAGCGGGCACTACCAGTACAGTGGGAGGTCCTGAGGGAACCTATCAGGACTATCCTGCCTACCTCAGAGCACTGGTAGATGGGACGACGCAGGTTAATGTCGGGTTTGGTACGGCGCAAAACCGACTCTCTCCGACCTTTCGACAGACAGATGGTCTGCCGGGAAGTAATGCGGATCGCCCCCTCATTGTCGGTAGCTACAATCTTGGAGCGAACGGTACCGTCTATCTCGAACAGCGGGTTCGGCTCCAGGGCGGTCTTGCTAAATTTGAGTGGACGATTGTTAATACAGATACTCTCGCCCACACTGTAGGACTGCGCTGGACGATCAATCAGCGTCCTGCGGCAGGTTTCTACTTTGTGAACAGTGATCGTGGTGTCAGCCCTCGCCCCCTTGTCCTTGGGTCGGATCCTTCCTCACCAGGAGTGATTGTTCCTCCAATCCCCGACACACTGGACATTTTTGCACGTAGAGCCGATACGCTGACCGATCCAGGATTCCATAACCGACAAATTTTCCGTGGTTTGGATACAACCCTCCCGTTGTCGGTTTATCTCTCGGATGCCATTGAAATGGCACCTGGGACTGCGACACCGCGTGGTAACTGGCTTCCGCTAGCGCAGGGGATTCGCGTTCCCACGTTTGAGACGGGAATTGCAACTACGGCTTACTACGGCAACACTCCACAAGGCTACGTGGTTCCTCCAGGGGGGCGGCGGGTTGTTATTGCCTATGTTGGCCCCGGTGGGACGTCTGATCTCGTTGCGGACGACCTGATTCTTTCGACGGAGTCTCCCACGGCGCTTCCCTTCTATCCAGGGGCTGCAGTGCTTCCTGGAGTTATGGGGAACACCTCTGCAACTCTCGCATCGGTAGCCGCTAAGTTCATTGGGACGCCTGTTCGAGGAACAGATGCTTCGGGTAACCCGGCTGTGACGGGAGTTAATAACCAGTTCCAGATTTTTGCTAGTGTCACTAGCCAAAAGCAGCGTCTTCCTGATGCGGATGTTCCACTTAGTGGTGTTTCTGTCAGCTTGACATTGCCTCCTGGTTTACGTTTCGTGACGAACCCTGCCACGGGTTCCCCCGATCCTTCAAGAAAGCTCGTTCAGCCAACGGGATCCGGCTCCACGCGACCTGGAGAGCTTGTCGGTGATCAGACAGGGACTGCTTCCTGGCTGGTAGAGCCAACTGGTGAGGTCTACGGACCCGTGACCTATCAAGTCGCAATGGGTGTCGAGCGGCCAAACCCGCTTTCCCGGTCAATCGGGCGTACGATAGTTATCCCTGCGACACCTTTGGTAGAGTTAAAGACGGGATCTTTCCAGATGCTGGGATTCCCGTTCCAGTTCGATCCGTTGCTGTCCAATAATGGTGATCCTGATACGATCATTAACTCGCTCAGTCGGCCTATTGACGAGCCTGTCCTCCTTTTCCGTTGGGTGTCAGACCCTCTGTCAACCACGGGAGGTGGCCGCTATGTTAAAGAAACAAAGATTGAGCCAGGGGTAGCCTACTTCTATCGGCCTGCTCAAGGCGGCGGCGGGAAGCGACTACTCTATCTTAGGGGCGCACAGCCACAGGCGCTTCAGGCTCCGACAGGCAATGCACTGACCATACCGTTGCAGATAATCTTGGAGAAGGGCTGGAACATGATTTCCAACCCCTATGTCTACGAGATTCCGCTCAACTACTTGCGAATTGTGCCCCTGGAAAATAATCCGTCGCTAAGCTCCATTTCGTTTAGCGAAGCGGTGCGAAACAACGTGATTCGGGGTGGAGTGTTCTACTACAGCGCTGCTGAGAGTGGTTACCGCTTCTTCGAAGATCTGACGGCTGCCTTGAAACCATGGCAAGGCTACTGGGTCTACCTGAATACCCGTGTCAGTGTGCTTTTTGCAACTCCGACACAGAGGGATGCCGTTGTTCTTCCTGATCCTGTCAACCCGACTCCTGAGCCTGCAACTCGCGCTCAGAAGACGATGACGGCTGATAGCTGGAAGCTGGGCCTCGTGATCCGTAGCGCAGATGGTAAACAGGATGCGTCCACTCGGATCGGAGTTGCTCCTGGAGCATCTTCCGGGCAGAGCGACTATCCGAAGCCACCGGCACCGATTGATAATGCCGTGCGCTTAGCGATCACCAAGGGGGATGCGGCAAGCCGCTACGCTCAGGTTCTAAAGACGCCGGGCGGTAAGTCAAGCTGGGACCTTGTGGTTGAGGGAAGCGATCAGGACGGAGTTGTGACTCTGCTCTGGGAAGGCCTGGGCGTTGTGCCTGAGCAGGTTCGTTTGAGCATTACGGATGCTCAGGGACATACCACCAACTTGCGTAATGCCTCTTCTCTGCGGGTAAACATTCGCAAGGGAGTCACCAGCCGATTCGTCGTAACTGCTCAGCGACAAACAAGTCAGACTCTGGCGATCACCAGCCTGAAAAAGGTTTCTGAAGGACGAGCAAGTGGTATTCAAAGTCATACCTTCTCCGTGCGTCTAACTCAAGATGCGACAATTACGGCAACTCTGAAAACTCAGAATGGTGCAGTGATTGCTGTAATCAACCCTGGACGTGCAGCAGCTGCTGGCGAGACGCGGCTTGTTTGGAATGGTCGAAGCCAGAATGGCTCTGCTGTTCCAGCGGGTATGTATCGTTTAGAAGTGAATGCGATAAGTGACAGTGGTGATCGTGTGATGAGAGATCTACCCGTCAACTCAGTTCGATAAAATGGAATTCCCCAGTGGTGTAAACCACTGGGGAGATAGTGAAATGGAAGGATTTTCGAGCAAACCTATGATGAGCCCGATAACAATGCGCCGCACGCTCGCCTCGGGGGCACTCCTGCTGACTGCAGGACTGACCCTGATGCCGGGCCATGCTTATGCCCAAACCCCGAGCAATGTACTGCTCTTCCCCGCCGTCGTTGATGGTGACCGGTCAGACAGTACAAAACTTGCTGAAGAAATTGTAACGGAGGCCGTTCGTCACCAGCTGGGTAAGCTGGGGATCGCTGCGGTGGTCTACACCAAACGTCTCCCGAGTGTCCAACGTGCCCTTAATGAGAGCGATAAGATTCTCACCGAGAAAGACGTCGAAAATGGACCGGGTGACGACAATCGGAAAGCACAGCGCTTCGCCGAAGTCGTGGGAGCATCTGAGTATGTCACTGTCTTCGTAGACGGTTATACTTTTGATGCCGCGAGTCGTACGGCGAAGTTTAACCTGAGTGTCTCGCGCTATAACACCCAAAATGGTAAAGCGATGGGAACCTTTGCGAAGCTTCAGCAGGGAATTGCCCCCGCTGATGTTCCTAAAGCACTCCATGAAGGCGCTGCCATGGCGCGTGGTGCGGAAACGGGTGGCCAGCAAGCCGGTGCTGCTCTGTTCCCCCAGGCTGCGGCTTTGGTGATTAAAAATCAACAAGTAAAGCCCGTTGGAACGAAGCGCTCCAGCGATAAGAACATTGTGACGATTTTTGGGGCGTTGCTAGGAGTTCTTTACTTCTCCACACGTTAAAAAAATCTTGGACGCCCCGCTGCAAATCTGAAGCGGCGGGGCGTTTTTTTATTCTAAACCAATCGTGGACTACCTACTTCTCCTCCCTCCCGTACTCACCGCTACCAGTACTTTTCCCCTAATCGCGGTAGATCTCAAGCCCGAGAAACCCGTGATACGGGCGGATGGGCGAAGCACCAGTGTCATTGCCGCACGAGTCTTTGATGACCGTGGTGCCCCCGTGGCTGATGGAACTCGGGTACAGTTCTCCACGACACTGGGACGCCTAGACACCCAAGTTGCGGAGACGCGTGGTGGCTTTGCGCGAGTGACGCTCACTGCCGCTGATCAACCTGGAACCGCCACGATTACGGCGAATCTGGAAGCCGGTGGAGCGGTTCCGGCGCGTGCTCAAGTCGCTTTCAGCAACGATACACAGTCTGCAGAGCTGACTAATCAGTGGCTCCGGTTTACCGGGAGTGTCTATGTCTCCTTGGCGGTACTGAGCCCTACGCTGCGTATTGTTGACGTGTTAGGGAAGACGCACGATGCACGTGCTAGCTACGGGGATGTCACAATCTCGGCTGATCACATTCAGTACCGTTTGGGGGTGCCGGTTGTCTATGCCGAGGGCAATGTCGTCCTTGAAGTTGGGAAAGTGCGCCGTCGGTACTACCGCATTGCCTTTGACCTACTACAACAAACGGGGTTCGCGGAGACTGCAACTGGGCGCATAGAGCTTGGTCGCGGTTTACTAGAGACTGCATTACCACCCACGGAAGCTCCCTCCTGGCAGTTTATGGATCTTGGAGCCGCCCCGCTGGTAATTGGTGCACGCTCCATTGGTCTCAATCAGGAAGGGATGGTTCAGTTTCGCCAGGCGACGTTCTATTTGGAGGGGCAGAAAGCCTACTCGACTCCGTATCACATCATGACTCTGCGGCAACAGTCACTCTATCGGGAGCAGCTAGTCGGTGTGGGAGCCAGTGGGATGTGGCTGAACTTACCCTACTACTTCAATGTTCAGCCGCGTGGAGTGGGGACTCTCTTTCTAAGGCGGGGTGCTCCGTTTGGCTCATCGGTGTACTCCCAGCGGCAGGGTTGGACTCTCGACATGGAGCAGTCCTATAACAGTGCCGGGGCGATGGAAGGGCAGCTTCAGGTCTTGAACCTTGCCAGCACGAACCGGGGACTTCGACTCCAGCATAATCAGAAGCTGGATACAAAAACCGATGCGAGCCTTTTCATGGATTTAATTGGGGGGCAGAATCTATTTGGTTCCAGCCAGATTGGGCACAACTTCCCCGCATTTAGAGTCAATATGAGCGCTGCACTAAATCGTTACCGTGGCTTCACCGACACAACCACGGGGTTGGGAGTTCCTGCGAGCGGCGACTGGCGTGTCCAAACAACGGCGGAGTCCTATCCCAGGCTCCTGGGGCCTAAATCTGGGGTGCACTACGCACTAACCGCGGCACATACCGACCAGCAGTTCTTTGGTGGACAGAATGCTCGTGGAGCAATTCAGTCGCAGAACTTGGGAACGCGCTTCTATGCCAACCCCCTTAAGCTCGATCCACGCACGTCACTGACACAGTCTGGGGTACTGGGCTACACCTGGGTGGAAGCGCCCGTCGGAACCAGTGGGATTGGGAAATCAGGGGTCTCGGTTCAGACCACGACAACCGTCGCACAGCCGGTTCGCTGGCGTGCACTGGCTCTGGGGACGTTTCAGGTGAGCTACGATTACTTTCAGACACCACCGCTCTTTGTCGCCACCGGAATACCTGCCGGAACCGTTCCGGGGACACCTCCCACAGTGCCGACGGTGATTCGTCAGGGGCGGCAGCGGCTAACCGCCACGACATTCTTGAACCAAGGCGACCGCTGGAATCTCTCCTTGAGCGGCTCACGGGGCTTGGACGCGTTCCAGAGTACGCTCTACACTGAGGTGCGAACTCTCCTCAAGGGGCCTTGGTACGCCCGTGCGCGCCTGACGGATACTCAGTTTTCGACGGTGGGCTATACGGATCTGGAATACGCGCTGATTCGGATGGTCAATGGGCGGGAAGTGGCGCTCTACTACTCCACGACGGCGCGCCGCTTCCAGCTTGACTTGACGGGGCTGAGCTTCTAGGGATTTTTAGCTTCTAGAATTTTTCTTGAGGGCCAAGGCGACGCAGTTTCTTGATCGCACGTAGCTCAATCTGCCGGACTCGCTCGCGGGTGACATGGAGCTGCTGGCCCACTTCTTCCAGTGTACAAGGAGCCTCGCCCTCTAGGCCGAAGCGCATACTGAGAACCTCACGCTCACGGTCGGAGAGCTGCGAGAGAACACCTTCCAGCTCCTCACGACGAATCAGGTTCATTGCCACATCGGAGGGAGTGGGAGTGGACTGTGCTTGTAGGAAGTCGCCGAGCTGCGAGGACTCTCGATCCCCAATCGGTGCTTCCAGAGAGAGGGGCTCCGAAGCGGCTCTTAATATTTCGTCCACACGCTCGGGGGGCATGGCAACTGCGGCGGCGATTTCCTCCAGGCTCGGCTCTCGGGCAAGCTCCTGCCGGAGGCTACCTGTGGTTCGGGAGATCTTATGGATCATGTCTGCTACATAGACAGGGATTCGGATGGTTCGCCCCTGATTGATAACCGCGCGGGCGATGGAGCGCCGAATCCACCAGGTAGCGTAGGTCGAGAAGCGGAAGCCACGATCCGGGTCGTACTTCTCGACGGCACGGATCAGCCCGATTGTGCCTTCCTGAATGAGATCGGCCAGAGCGACACCCGGAACGGAGTAGCGGCGTGCCACCGAGATCACTAGGCGCAGATTAGACTCAATCAAGATGTCTTTGGCGCTTTGATCTCCCCGAGCAACACGGTGTGCCAGAGAGACTTCCTCCGGGGCCGTCAGGAGCCGCGACGAGCGCGGGTGGCCTAGATAGCGCCGGAGCTGCTGCTCGTGCTCCCGAGCCTCGTCGGCGGATGCACTCGATTTTTCTTCCTCAGGGTCGCCCGCAAAAGAATGCGGGGGAGGTGAAAAATCGTCTTCGTCCCCGCTGAGGGGAGACGAGAACTCCCGATGTGGATCGGGTGAAGAGGTCGCACGGCCACGGGTCATCGTGGAGAAGACCGGGTGATCCTTTAGAGGGAGGGTTCCCATCCTGGACATTCTTGACTTAGCCTTAAACTTCCGTCTGCGGTAATAGGGGGCGTGTCCCGCCACCCTCTCTATATTAAACAGTAAAAACAGGGGAAATGGTTCCCCTTTTGGAGACTATTTTATCTCTGGTTTTAGAGCGTTTCAAGGCCCTCGTCCAAAAACCGGTTGACATCGTCTGGCCGTGCCTGCCCCTTGGCTTCCTTCATGACCTGACCGATGAGAAAACCCTTGCTTTTGTCGTTGCCCGCCTTGATTTTGGCGACAATATCGGGGTTGGCTGCGAGCACGCGCTGGACGATTTCCTGGACGGCGCCCGCATCCGCGACCTTGATACCACGCTCCTGAATGAGTTGCTCGACACTTTTACTCTGTGCGTGCATGGAATCTATCAGCTCTTTGCCGATCTTACCGGTGATCGTGCCTTTCCCAATGGCATTCACCAACCCTGCCAAGTGCTCTACCGTGATCGGTGTGGCGTACACCGGCTGGCTGGCCGCGTTGGCAAGGCGGGTTAGGTCTCCGAGCATCCAGTTGGCAACGAGCTTGGGATCGGCACGCTGAGCGGCAGCCTCGAAGAAATCCGCCGTGGCACGCTCGCTCACTAGCTGGGCGGCGTCGGTGCTAGGGAGGCTGTACTGCTCGATAAAACGGCGCTTGCGGGCAATAGGCAGCTCAGGGAGGTGGGCACGCAGGCTCTCGATGTACTCCAGCAGAAACTCAATGGGAATCAGATCGGGCTCAGGGAAGTAGCGGTATTCCTGCTCGCTCTCTTTAATGCGCTGCAAAACGGTCTCGTTCTTTTCAGAGTCCCAGCCGAATGTTGCCTGGAGCACGGGCTCGCCTTTCTCAATCGCAGCGATCTGGCGCTTGGCTTCATACTCAACCCCTTGCTGGACAAACCGGAAGGAGTTGAGGTTCTTCAGCTCGGTCTTGGTTCCGTAGACCTCGCTACCCTTCTGGCGAACCGAGGGATTCGGCTCCACGCGTAGGCTGCCCTGCTCCATCTTGCCGTCACTGACGCCCAGATAGAGCAGAATCGAGCGCAGTGTCTCGGCATAGAGCCGCGCCTCCTCGCCGCTCTCCACATCGGGCGGGAAGTCAGTGACGATCTCCATGAGCGGTACCCCAGCGCGATTGTAGTCCATCACGGAGTAGCCCAGACCGTCTACGTGCTGCGACTTTCCGGTGTCCTCTTCCAGATGCACGCGGGTGATCCGAATCTTCTTGAGGCTACCGTCGGCTTCCTCGATCTCCAGCCAGCCATTGATCCCGATGGGCGTATTGCCGTACTGGCTGACCTGGTAGCCCTTGGGCAGATCGGGGTAGAAGTAGTTCTTGCGATGGAAGATCGTCCGTAGCGTGATCTCGCAGTTCAGCGCCAGTGCCGTGCACACGACCTGCTCCACGGCTTTTTTATTGAACACGGGGAGTGTCCCCGGCAGGCCCAGACAGATCGGGCAGCAGCGTGTGTTGGGCTCACCCCCAAAGGCGTTTTCACACCCACAGAACATCTTGGACTTTGTCAGAAGCTCGGCATGGCACTCCATCCCGACTGAGACCACATACTCAGGCATGGGGCTATTGTATCGTGTCTATCCTCCCATGGGGCGCAGGCCGCTGGCTTCGGCGCTCTTGCCCTCGTTGGCGTGACCACTGGACGGCGCGGGAGCGTCGCTCTCGCTCTCGGGCTTGCGGCGGGGGGCCTGGAGCGTGGGCATCTGGTTGGGCGGCGCGACCGGGGCATCCGTGGGCCGTGTGGGTGTGGTGGGAGCGGCTTTATTTGTCAAGACGGTGGGCGGCGGCGCGGCACCTGCGGGGGGCGGGGTGCCACCCAGACGGGTGAGGGCGGTGCGGGCATAGGCGGACTGTGCGCCGTTCGGGAAGCGCAGGAGCTGCTCGGTGTAGAGCTTGATCGCCTCGGGTTTGTCGCCCATGCTCTGCTCATTGAGCCGCGCCAGTCGCGCCCAGACCATCTCGGTATCGGGGCTGCGGTCATCGAAAGAGAGCACGCGGCGCATGAGCTGATCGGCCTGACCAAAATCACCCTCGCGCTCCTGGCGGGCAGCTAGACGCAGAAGAATGTGGGTGGGCACTTCACCCGGGCCGCTGGCGAGAAGAAGCGCGAGCTTGGTGACAGTGTCGGCATCGCCGCTCTGGACGAGCTTATCGGCTTTCTCCAGAAAAAGAGAGCGGGCAAGCGGTGCGGTTCCTCCTAGGGTTCCAAAGAGCGCCTTCTGGCAAAATGTCGTCACCAGATCCATATTGTCGGGCTCGCGCTGCACCAGAGCTTCGAGATCCGGCAGCGAGAGCGAGCGGTAGTCGCCGCCGAACTCGGAGCGCATCGCCTGTGCATCCGAGGCTTCCTCCGTGTCACGCCGCGCCCGGAGCGCCATCACCAGGAGGAGTCCCGCGCCTGCTCCGCCAATGTGCGCGAAGTTGGCGACTCCATTGGAAAAACCAGCCGTTGATGTCAGGAAGCCTTCCAGAATATCGAAGCCTAGGTAGTAGAGGATCACCCACTGCGCTTGCCACTCCGACACGGGTCCCAGCCCCGAGGAGTAGCGCCACCAGTTCCAGCCCCAGAAGATGCAGATACGGGCGAAGGGGAACAGATAGAGATAGGCACCCGCAAGCCCCATGATGGCCCCGGACGCGCCTAGGCTGAACTGTTTCGGGTGGAAAAGCCCAACCATTACCTCATGAAGTCCATCGCCCGCCAGCCCGCAGAGCAGATAGACCAGCAGGTACTTG